>JBAWHL010000453.1:0-2956 GCA_049593815.1 Ilumatobacteraceae bacterium
CCGAAGGCGAGGTTGTGGTCCCAGGCGACGACCGTGAACCGATCGGTCTCGGTGTCGAGATACAGATAGGAGTTGTTGCCCGGGCCGTCGATGTCGTCGAAGTTGTCGATCAGGTCCTGCATCGCCAGGTACGTTGCGAACGCCTCGATGTCGAGGTGATCGCCCAGCTCGCTCTCGAAGGTGTCGTCGTCGGTGTTGTTGACGAAGTCGAGGAACTCGATCAGCTCGGTGAGGTCGGCGTTGTCGTCACCGGCTTCTTGGTCGAACACCTCGTCGTAGGAGTCGGGGTCGTCGCCCCGGTAGGTGTAGTCGCCGGTGCTCTCCGCCTTGTAGAGCGCGCCGGTGTCGTCGAACTCCTCGGCCATCCATTCGTCGTCCGGGTTCTCGATCACCAGGCGAAGCACCGACGCACTCCCGTTGACGGAGAACGACGTCGCGATCGCATCCTGCGACGCGAGCCCGGCGAGCTCGAGCAGCTCCAGGGCGACGGCTTCGTTCAGGGCCGTCTCGGTCGTGTTCGAACGCACGACGAGGTCGGTCAACCCCTCGTGGCTCTGGTCGTCGACAAACTTGTCGAGGCGGATCAGCCACGGCAACGACTCGGGAGTGGACGACTCGGTGACGCCGCGCAGCGACGAGTTCCCCTTCAGTCGGATCCCGACCTCGTCGTACGTGGTCCCGTCGATCGTCACGGTCGCGTCGATCCAGTCCTTCTCACCGGTCTCCTGGTAGACGGCCAACATCGCGTCGTAGGCATCGTCGTCGAACGAGATCGACAGCTCGTGGACGCTCGACGAGTCGAGGCTGCCGACCCCGCCGAGCTCGCTGGCCGACGCGAGCGACACCGTCGCAGTGTCGGACTCGCCGCCGAGCGCTGCCGCTCCGGTCGCGCCGGCCGTTCCCGAGGTGTCGGCCGCGGTCGAACACGCGGCGAGCGTCCCCGACGCGAGGACGAGCGCGACCGCTGCGACCTTCTTCGATGCGACTCGCGAGAGTGGGCTGGAGAACCTGGTGGAGAACATGACATCACCGAACACGCCCAGTCCCGCAGCAACCTCCGATCCTGCCGTGAGTTCGCTGTGAGTTCCGGACACGTCGCTCGTGTGGACGGCGGACCGCCCGACCTCACCGGGAGCTGTCCGCGGACTCACAGCTGGCGCTGAGTTTCGACGCGTAGACCTTGCTCAGTCACACGAAACGTCGGGCCAGCAGGCCCGCCCTCTCCCAGGAGCCCTCATGTCTCTGCAACTGCTCTTCGCTCTCGACTTCGTCGCCATCTGCGTGTTGGTCTTCGGTCTCTACTTCCCACGGCACCGCCGTCGAGACATGGTGGTGTCGTTCCTGGGCATCAACATCGGCGTCCTCGCCGTCACGCAGGCGTTGTCGTCGGCGGAGGTCAGCGCCGGACTCGGCCTCGGACTGTTCGGCGTCTTGTCGATCATTCGGCTCCGATCGACCGAGATGGACCAATCGGAGGTCGCCTACTACTTCGCTGCCTTGGCCCTCGGCATGCTCGGCGGCTTCTCCGTGTCGCCGCACTGGCTCACCGGCGCCCTGATGGCCGCCGTGTTGGTGGCCGTCTTCGTCGGCGATCACCCACGGCTGTTCGGCCGGTACCGCCATCAGGTCATCAACCTCGACCGTGCGTACCCCGACGAGGTCCAACTGCGTGCCCGTCTCGAGGATCTGCTCGACGCCAAGGTGCACGGCGTCACGATCCGCAAGCTCGACCTGGTCAACGACACCACGAGCGTCGACGTTCGCTACGAGCTGTTCGGCTCCAGCCGACTCCCGAACGACGCCTACGTGGCTGCCGAGTTCGAGGTGTCACGGTGAGCGCGATCGTGCTCGCCGACTTCGCTCGACTCGCACCCATCGATCTCGACGAGCTGAACGAGTCGGCCGCGCTGCAGACTCGAACCGACCGCAAGTACGTCGTCGGACCACACCAGCTCGGAGCACTGATCGACCATCTCCACGACGACGTCAGAGTGCTCGACATCGACGGCCGGCGGATGTTCGGCTACGAGTCCGTCTACTTCGACACGCCGCGCTTCGACTCGTTTCTCGGGGCTGCCCATCGTCGGCCACACCGCTTCAAGGTGCGCACACGCCGGTATCTGGACAGCGACCGGTCTTCGATCGAGGTGAAGGTCCGCAGCGGTCGTGGGCAGACCGTGAAACACCGGCGGCCGCACCGCTGCGACGACCACGTCCTCGACGCCGCCGACGAGAGGTTTCTGCGTGAGTTCGCTCCGCTGGTTCCGAACCCATCCGAACTCGTGCCGAGCCTGCGGACCCGATACGACCGCACCACCATCACCATCGGCGGGTCCCGAGCGACGATCGACCTCGGCGTGACCTGCACCCGCGACGGCAGCGCTGTCGGGCTCGGCGATCAGATCATCATCGAGACCAAGAGTGCCGGTGCCGCCAGCGAGGTCGATCGCGCGCTCTGGGCGATCCATCAGCGCCCGGTGTCCATCAGCAAGTACGGCGTCGGCCTGGCCGCGCTCCTCCCCGAACTCCCTGCGAACAAATGGCATCGCGTCATGTGTCGCCACGTCCGCCACCTCGATCGACGGTGATGGCGTTGCGGCGGTGGGCGAGGTTCGCGCTCGCCACGTCGGCCGTGCGACGCGTCAGGGGCCGGCGGCATCGCGGATTTCCACCGCGAAGCTGGCGACGAGCGACGCCACGTCCCCCGGCGGATTGCTTGCCTCGCACCGCTCGATGTTCGGCAATGCCGCCTCGGCATCGTCGAGGAACTGGTAGTCGACGATCGCCAGGAAACAGTACGGATCGGCGTAGTCGGGTTCGATTTCGATCGCCTGCGCCAACGCCAACCGTGCCGCGTCGTACCGTTCGGCGGCCTGGGTCTGGTCGGGGTTCTGCCGGGTGATCAACGCCAGCGTCCACCCGAAGTAGGCGACTGCCTCGGCGTTGTCACGACCGC
>JBAWHL010000454.1:0-2982 GCA_049593815.1 Ilumatobacteraceae bacterium
CACCTGTTCGTCCCACGTCGTCAAGCTCTCGAGTTGCTCGGCGATGGCTTCGAGGTCGTCGGCATCGTTCGCTGCCTCCATGCTCGCAGCGAGCATGATGAGCGGGTCGTAGAACGAGAGAGCGAAGTAGCCGATCGACGGTGGCTCTTCGCCGTACTTGGCTTCGTAGGCAGCTCGGTATCCGGCGACGGCCGGATCATCCGGATTGTCGACTGCTCGGGTCACGATCTGCCAGGTGAAGTTCTCGATCTTCCCATCGGTCTCGGCGAGCGACGCCTGGCTGACGCCAGCGGAGCCGAAGCCGGGCTCCGTGAAGTCGAGCTGGGCAGCCTGGGCCAGGAATGGACCCATCACCGAGTCGAGGTATGGGCCGACGACGAAGTCAGGATTCGTTTCGCGCATCGCGGAGATGTACGGAGCGAAGTCGCGTGTGTCTGGCGGGAACTGCTCGCTGTAGACGATTTCGACGCCGGCGTCCTCGAATCCCTCCGTGAAGATGGGAACCTGGGTGTCGCCCGTGGGGTCCTGCGGTGCGAGGATCGCCACCCGAGTCGGTGCGTACTCTGCGACGACCGCGTCTGCGAATTGTGAGTAGCCACCGTTTTCGCCACCGCTCGAGGACTGCGTCCGGAAGAGCAGATGCCCGTCAGGAGTACCGATGTACTTCTCTGCAGCGGTTGCCGGTGTGATCACGATGCGGTCTTCGACATCCTTCAACACGCCATACGCGGTGTCGAAGGAGCTCGATGACACGGGACCGAGATACATCTTGACGCCGTCGTCGAGATGCTGCTGAATCGCGCGCTGCGCTCCAGCAGGGGTGGTCTCGTCATCGATGATGTTGACCTCGATCGGGTAGTTGACGCCGTCGATGAGCACGCCGCCGTCGGCGTTCACGACGTCCAGCGCCAGTTCGATGCCGCGCTCCCACTCGATGCCGAGCGTGGCGGCGGCACCGGTGAGCGGCATCGTTCCCCCGAGGACGATGGGGTCGCCAACGGGAATGTCACCGTCGGAGGTGCCGTCGCTCCCGGCGGGGGCCTGGGTGCCGTCAGAACTCTCGGGAGCTGTGGTGTCGGCGGACTGGGCGCTCGAGTCCGAACTGTCACCATCGCTGCCGCAGGCGGCGATCGCGAGGCCAGCGGCGATCAGTACCGCTGGTACGCGCAGTCGTGGACGCGTGTCCCTCTCATAACGTGTTCTCATCATTCCCCCCTCAAAGTGAGGACCGTTGCGGTCCGTTGCGCCGACCTGGAGCCGACTCGTGCCGATGGTAGGAGCATCGACTCAGGTTGTCAAGCAGTTGACTCATTTATTCGAACAGAGCGGGCGATGCCGACGACTTCCCGGACGTCGATGTCGTGGTGGAACAGCTCGTGCAGCCCGTTGCGGGCGACTCGAGCGAGGGAGACCTCGCCGATGTCGCCGCGAATCCTCGAGTGACCCATCACGATGGTTCGCACGGAACCGTCACCGTCCAGCCGCTCGATCTGAGGGAGGAGCCGATCGACACGGCGCTCGAAACGCCCAACGACATCCGCTGGTTGCCTCGACGACTGTTCGAACTCGTGAATCCCGACATCTGGGTCGGGTGGCTCGATCACCGGCCGATCAGCCGCAAGTCCCCGCTCGATCAGATCCCGCGTCGTTGCCAACGCCTGAGAGAGGTGGAAGAGGTATTCCGTGGCTGACCATCGCTGCGACGATGGAGGAGCGAGGAGATCTGCGTCCGTGCACGACTGGACGAAATCGACGAGTTGGCGCGACACGGCGGCCGTCTCGATGTGGACCTGAGCCATCGACATGCCCGTCGCGTCGAAACCGCAGATCTCGCACGTCTCGATCACCCCGATGCCTCCGAGCGGGGCGTGAGCAGACCCATCGAATCGAGGAGCGCCCGATGTCGCTCCACGTGCGCGAGCACGGTGTCGCGGTCCGCTGACGGGAGCCCGAGCAGGACCACGTCGGCGCCCGCCTCGATGTATCGCTCGACGACCGAAGGGCCAGGATCGTCTCCGAACACCTGCGCATAGACATCCGGCCTCGACCGACCCGCGTCGTGCGAGCGTCGTTCGAGCTCACGGATGCGGTCCGCCATCGGAGGGAGTCCCGGCGCGGGGCTGGGGTACCAGGCATCGCCGTATTCGATGACTCGGTCGAGCACAGTTGGGCCGTTGCCACCGATCAGAATTGGCGGGTGGGGGTGCTGTGCTGGCTTCGGCCAACTCCGCAACGGTGCGTACCGTGTGTGCTCCCCCTCGAACGATGCAATGTCGTTGGTCCAGATCTCGCGCATTGCCAGGACGTTCTCGCGCATGACGTCCCATCGACGAGGAGGGTCGATCCCGTGGTTCGCGGCCTCCTCGCGACTCCAGCCTGCACCGACGCCGACCACGGTCCGCCCACCCGACAACAGGTCGATGCTCGCAATCTGCTTCGCCGTCACGATCGGGTCGCGCTGTGCAACCAACGCCACACCTGTGCCAACGACCAGTCGGGTCGTCGCAGACAGCGCCCACGACATCGCGATGAATGGATCGAAGATCCGCGCGTAACTCTCAGGCAGCTCGCCGCCACCAGGCCAGGCGGACCGAAGGTCGACCGGAACATGCGTGTGATCCGGGAAGAGCAGCAGGTCGAAGCCTGCTTGTTCCGCCGCGACGGCGAGCTCGTCGGGGCGGATCGACTGATCGGTGGTGAAGTTGAGCAGTCCGAACTTCACGAGCGGCCTGTCGAGTTGTGCTTTAGAGTTTCAGCCACGTGCATGAACAGAGCCTAGATGACGTCGCTCACGAGTTCCAGACCGGGACGTCGACGTCTTCCGTCGATCCGGCCACCGGCGCCGAGGCGCGCGAATCCCGTCCTAGCCTCTGACCGACACCACCGATGCACGACGAGGAGTGGAGATGACCGTGGATTCGAGGCTCGTGTCCCAAGTGGTTCAGCGCACGATCGACATCTGTGAGATTCCGGGCCCGCCCC
>JBAWHL010000455.1:0-7159 GCA_049593815.1 Ilumatobacteraceae bacterium
GGCGTCGAGCGAGACGAGGTCGTCGCCGTCGAGCACCACCGATCCGCTCGTCGGCGTGGGGAGCTGGAGGACCGCTCGCCCCGTCGTCGACGTTCCGCAACCGGATTCACCGACGAGACCGAGCGTCTCGCCTGGCGCGATGTCGAAGCTGATGCCGCTCACCGCTTTCACGGTGCGTCCCTTTCCGGCGGGGAACTCGACCACGAGGTCGGTCACCTGGAGGAGGACCTCGTCAGCCGGACGCAGATGCGCCGTTCCGGAACCTGCCATCAGCCCATCACCTCTTCACTCGCGCGCAGTTTGCCGACCGCGGCGAGCGCCGGGGCGTGTTCGGACTCGACGTTGCTCTTGAACGCCGCATCCCCTTCGGGTGTACCCACGGGAAAGTGGCACGCGAACAGGTGGTCGGGTCCATCGATCGATCGCAATGCAGGGGCCTCCGAACGGCAGATGTCCTGCGCGTAAGCGCAGCGGGGAGCGAACTTGCATCCCGGTGGCGGATTGATGAGGTCTGGTGGGCGACCGGGAATCGCGTTCAGCCTGGTGTGCTTCGCCTGGGTGATCTTGGGGATCGACCAGAGCAGACCCTGGGTGTACGGGTGTCGCATCTGGGCGAACAGATCACCGGTCGGGGCCTTCTCGGCGACCCGTCCGGCGTACATCACCATGATCTCGTCGGTGCGGCCGGCGACGACACCGAGGTCGTGCGTCACGAGAATCATCGCCATCGCACGATCGCGCTGCTGCTCGGCGAGCAGGTTGAGGATCTGGTGCTGGACGGTGACGTCGAGCGCCGTCGTCGGCTCGTCGGCGAAGAGCATTCGGGGGCCGCACGCCAGGGCGATCGCAATGCAGACTCGCTGACGCATGCCGCCCGACATCTGGTGCGGGTAGTTGTCGAGTCGCTTCTCGGCTTCGGGGATGTTCACCGACTGCAACAGGGCAATGGCGACCTCGTTGGCCTCCTTCTTGCCCATGTCGAGGTGGTAGCGCACGTGCTCGGTCAGTTGGCGACCGATCGTGACGACGGGGTTGAGCGAGGTCATGGGGTCCTGGAAGACCATCGCCATCTCGGCGCCCCACATCAGCTTCTTCTGTTTGCTGGACTTGCCGATCATCTGATCGCCGGCGTACACCACCGATCCGGTGGTCGTCGCGTTCGCGGAGGTGTTGAGGCCCATCACCGAACGAGACAGCACCGTCTTGCCCGATCCGGACTCGCCGACGACGCCCAGTGTGCGCCCTCGATAGAGCTCGAACGACACGCCGTCGACAGCCTTCACCGCCCCGGCAGCGACCGCGAACTCAGTCCGCAGATCGTCGACCACCAGCAGTGGTTCGCCCTCGATCTCTCGACGTGCAGGCATGCGCCCCACCCGGATCTCGTTGTCCATGCTTCCCCTTTTCGTCACGCGACCCAACTGTCGCGGCCCCATTGTGGCCGCGGTCACACCCCGAGTCCACATCGGACGGAATCATGGACTCGGGGCGGCCGCGAACCGGCGCGCTGAACGCCTGCTCAGTAGCGGTAGTTCTCGGGCTTGAACGGCCCCGCAGGATCGAGGTCGAGGTACTCGGCCTGCTCGTCGCTGAGCCGTGTCAGCTTCACGCCGAGCGCATCGAGGTGCAGCCGGGCGACCTTCTCGTCGAGGTGCTTGGGCAGGACGTACACGCCGAGCGGGTAGGCATCGGTGTTGCCCCACAGCTCCATCTGGGCGATGACCTGGTTGGCGAAGGAGCACGACATCACGAAGCTCGGGTGGCCAGTGGCGCACCCCAGGTTCACGAGCCGTCCCTCGGCGAGCACGATGACCTGGTGCCCGTCCTCGTAGCGCCAGACGTCCGTGCCCGGCTTCAACTCGTCACGCACGGCACCGGAGCGAGCGAGTCCGGCCATGTCGATCTCGTTGTCGAAGTGTCCGATGTTGCAGACGATCGCGTTGTGCTTCATCTGTCGCATGTGCTCGGCGGTGATGATGTCGGCGTTGCCCGTGGCGGACACGAAGATGTCGGCGGTGGCGACGACGTCCTCGATCGGGAGCACCTGGATGCCCTCCATCACGGCCTGGAGCGCGTTGATCGGGTCGATCTCGGTGACGATGACGCGAGCGCCCTGGCCCTGCAGCGACTGGACGCAGCCCTTGCCGACGTCGCCGTACCCGCACACGACCGCGGTCTTGCCGCCGATCATCACGTCCGTGGCCCGAGAGATCGAGTCGACGAGCGAGTGACGACAGCCGTAGAGGTTGTCGAACTTCGACTTGGTGACGGAATCGTTCACGTTGATGGCCGGGAACAGCAGTTCACCGTCGGACATCATCTTGTAGAGGCGCTTGACGCCGGTCGTGGTCTCCTCGGTGACGCCCTTGATGTGGGCGGCCATGCGGGTCCACTTGCTCGGGTCGGTCTTCAGCGTGCGCTGCAGCAGCCCGAGCACGATCGCGAACTCCGGGTTCGACGCACCGGTGGGATCGGGGACCGCACCGGCGGCTTCGAACTCGACGCCCTTGTGCAGCAGCATCGTCGCGTCGCCACCATCGTCGAGAATCATGTTCGGACCGTCGTAGACGGTGCCGTCGGCGGCGTCGGGCCACGTCATCATCTGCTCGGTGCACCACCAGTACTCCTCGAGCGTCTCGCCCTTCCAGGCGTAGACCGGGACACCCTGCGGGTCCTCGACCGTGCCGTTGGGCCCGACGACGACCGCAGCTGCGGCATGGTCCTGGGTCGAGAAGATGTTGCAACTCGCCCAGCGGACCTCGGCGCCGAGCGCGGTGAGCGTCTCGATCAGCACCGCCGTCTGGATCGTCATGTGCAGCGAGCCGGAGATCCGCGTGCCGGCGAGCGGCTTGGTGGCGCCGTACTCCTTGCGGAGGGCCATCAGGCCCGGCATCTCGTGCTCGGCGAGGAGCATCTCCTTGCGCCCGAAGGGGGCGAGGGACAGGTCGGCGATGCGGTAGTCCTTGCGGGCCGCGAACGTGCTGGTTGCTGAGTCGGACATGGGAGCCTCCGTGGTTCGTTGGGGTGCGAACCGGGCAGGGGCCTTCAGGCACCGGTCGAATCAGCCCGGCGATTCGTTGCCCACGATGCTACCGAGGGTTCAGCTGAGCACGACGGCGTACACGTCGAGCACGTAGTGCAAGGAGCCGTAGTAGTTGTACGTCTTGACGACGTACGGGTCGCCGCCGACGTTGCCATAGCGCAACAGCGACATGTTCGGCACGTCTTCGCCTTCGGCGAGGTTGAGGTTCGACACGAGAGGTCGGCTCACGTTGCCCGGATACGCCGTGAGGTAGGTCGATGCCCCCACGTTGGGATACAGGCGCTCGAGCCCCGTACCCGTGAGGTTCCCGATGAGCGCCGACTGGGGCCCGACGGGAGCCGAACCGGTGGGGGTCGGGATGGTGATCGACTCGGCGAACGCCTTGAAGCTCCAGTCCTCGACCATGCCGGTGCCGAGCGGCACCTTGTCGAAGGCGGCTTCACGGGTGTCGAGCGCCCGGAACGGTGCAGTCAGTGGGATGATGCGCCCGACGGTGGTCTCGTCCGGACGCTCCTGGAAGTAGCCGAACACGTCGACGACGATGTGGATGTTGCCGAAGTTGTTGCGGATCCAGATCTTGCCGTCGGGACCGATCGGTACGACCGCCATCCCGGTCTTCACCTGACCGGCCACGACATTGAGGTTCGCCGTGGTGGACTTCGCACCAGCGGGAACCTTCGACGGCGTCGCCGACAGATAGGTGTCGCGGCTGCTCGGATAGCTGTTGACCGCAGCGATGTTCACGAGCACCGCCGTGACGTTCGATGACGCGGGCACGATCGGGTTGATCACGGGCGACACCGAGGACGCACCGCGCACCTGGATCCCGCGACTCTCGTCGGTCGTGAGGTACGCACCGCTGGTCCGGGTGTCGAGGAGGCGCGCCGGGCCGGCGGTGATCAACCGAGCGCCACGGTCGCCGGACTCGGTGGTCGAGATCCAGCCGAACACGTCGATGACCACGTGCGCCTGGCCGTTGGGAACCGTCCGGATCTTCACGGTGACGTCACCGGCGGGACCGACCCCGACATAGGCGAGGTTCGGGACGTTGCGACCAGCAGCGAAGTTGACGAGCGCGGTCTTGCCAGCGGTGGACCCGGCCGGACGGATGGCCAACCACCCTCCGATGCTGGGCTCGACGACGGTCACGTTGGCCACGACGGCGAGGATGTCGGACGGATCGGCCGGCAGCCCGCCCTTGCCGGCGAGTTGCGCCGTGAACTCCGCACCGTTCGCGTTGGCCGGCTTCTTGCCGTACGGCACCGCATCGAGGGAGCGATCGGTCGAGCGAGAATCGAAGACTCGTGCGGGCGTCACGGCGTGGAATTCGCCACCGGCACCCATCACGGGAACCGTGCCCGCTTCGACGACAGGGCTCGCGGTCGACGCGGGTGACACGACACCGACTGCTGCGATACCGAGGATCGCGACAACGCCGATGAGACCTCGTCGGACCCAGTTGCTCCTCTTCATGCGTACAACCGTAACCCTTTCGACACAATGTCAGACGTCACCGCACCTGGATCGGTGCCTGCGACGTGTTCATCGGCAGAACTCAGTCGTGACTTGAGCCCGGATCGAAGGTCGGAGCGATGCTGTCCGACTCGATGAGGCCCATCACGCGAGCGTGCTCGGCATCGTCGAGCGTCGTCGCCTCGGGGATCAGCATCACCGGGATGTCGTCGCGGACGTCGTATCGGCGCTGCAGACGGGGGTTGTACAGCATCGACTCGGACTCGACGTAGTACAAAGGGCCCTTGTCCTGCGGGCAGGCGAGGATCTCGAGCAGTGAGGGTGAGAGTGCCATGGTGTGAGTTCCGTTCTGTCAGCTGGTGATGTCAGCGAGGAGTTCTGCGACGTGATCATCGCATGATGCCCGATCGTCGGCCTCGAGGTTGAGACGAAGCAGCGGTTCGGTGTTCGATGGCCGGAGGTTGAACCACCAACCGCCACAGTCGACGGTGAGACCATCGAGCCGATCCTGCTCGAACGCGTCGTACTTGGCGCTGATGCGTTCGATCACGGCGTGCGCGTCGTCGACCTCTGTGTTGATCTCACCGCTCGCCGCGTAGCGTTCGAACGGCTTGCGCACCACCGAGAGCGGTTGCTGGGACCGACCGATCTCGGCCATCACCATCAGCGAGGCGATGATGCCGCTGTCGGCGTTGAAGTTGCGCGCGAAGTAGTAGTGCGCGGAGTGCTCGCCACCGAAGACCGCCCCGGTGTCGGCCATCACCTGTTTGATGAACGAGTGTCCGACGCGCGTGCGCACGGGGACACCGCCGCGCTCGCGCACCACGTCGGGAACACTGCGCGAGCAGATCAGATTGTGCAGGATGGTCGCGCCGGGGTGGGTGCGCAACATCGCCGCGGCGAGCAACGCCGTCGTCGTCGACCCGCTGAGCCCGGTGCCGGATTCATCGACGACGAAGACGCGGTCGGCATCGCCGTCGAACGCGAGCCCGAGGTCGAAGCCGCCAGACACGACGCGCGCCCGCAGGTCGCGTTGGTTGGCGGGCTGCAATGGGTCGGCGGGGTGATTCGGGAAGGTGCCGTCGAGCTCGGGATACATGACCTCGAGCTCCACGTTCGGGAGCCGCTCGAACACCGCGGGGACCACCATGCCGCCCATGCCGTTCGCGGTGTCGGCAACCACCTTCATCGGGCCGATCGCCGACACGTCGACGAAACTCACGACGTGTTCGGCGAAGTCGCTGAGCAGGTCGCGTTCCGAACGGGTCCCGGCGTTGGCCGCGTGCGTCGGGCCCGATCCCTCGAGCACCCGTTCGGCAATCTCGCGAATGTCGGCGAGGCCGGTGTCGACGCCGATCGGGCGAGCGCTCGACTGGCAGAGTTTGATGCCGTTGTACCCCGCGGGGTTGTGCGAGGCCGTGAACATGGCGCCCGGGATGTCGAGAATGCCCGAGGCGTAGTACATGAGGTCGGTCGATGCCAGCCCGATGTCGATGACGTCGAGACCCTGCTCCATCGCCCCACGCGAGAACGCGTCGACGAGCGCCGGCCCGGACGGACGCATGTCGCGCGCGATCACCACCCGATCGGCACCGCGATCGAGGACGAAACGGGCGAAGCCGACCCCGAGCGCATGGGACACGTCAGCATCGAGCTGATCGGGCACCGTGCCGCGGATGTCGTAGGCCTTGACGATGTGTTCGAGGACAGACATGACCGCAGCGAGGCTATCGGGCGTCCTCGAGCGACGCTTCCGGCGCAGGTTCGAGCACCGGGTCCAGCACCGGGTCCGGGACGGGCGACGGATCCGGGTCGGAGGACCACGACGGCCGTTCACTCGGGTAATCGAGATCGCCGCGACGCCGCCAGTAGATGCACAGTCCGATGCCGAGCGCGGTCAGCGAATAGAAGAACCAGTCGAGCGGCGTCTTCGAATACGACAGGGTGACCTGGTTCTCGGTCGGGATGACGACCATGAAGTTCGGTGCGACTCGGTACGGGCCGTCGGCGCCATCGACCTTCCAGGTCGGGAAGTAGCTCACACGAACGAGCACGGGCACACCGACCTGGTCGACGTCGAAGCTGATCGACTGCTGTTGGATGTCGACGTTGGTCACCGTCACCGGATCGAGGTCGACGACGTCGATCGTCTCGGCCGGTGTCACGTAGTCGACGTTGCGGTTGCGGGCGTCGGGCTCACCGATGCGGGCATCGAGATCGATCTCGACGGGGATCCGCTGCCACTCTTCGGGACCGTCGTCGGCGGGCAGCGCCGCCCAGTCGTCCTGCCGCTGGAACCAGCTCGTGCCCACTTCGAGATTGCGTTCGCGCTGGTCCCCGCCGCGGTGCTCGATCACGACCGGCTGCACGGTCAACGGCTCGACGATCGCTGCATCGGTCAGTTCGTAGATGTTCCACGGGTCCGACGTGGTGATCAGCGTCAGCTCGGGCTGGGCGTCGGCCTCCCGCTTCGCAACGGCCGTGCGCACCATCAGGTAGCGAACACCGAGATCGTGCATGTGCTGCACGCCGACCGCACCGTCGTTGTTGACGTAGCGAAGCTGGCGCACCGGATTCGACGACTGTTCGGACATCGCCGCAGCGGTGAGGAAGTGGTACGGCGTCGTCCCGGAGGCCTCGAAG
>JBAWHL010000456.1:0-3934 GCA_049593815.1 Ilumatobacteraceae bacterium
CGAAAAGGGTGTCGCCGCAGCCGTCGAGTCGATCCGTTCGAACGCCATCGAGATCGACTCCACGTCGCAGATCGCACAGGTCGCCGGGATCTCCTCGGCCGACCCCGAGATCGGCGAGATGATCGCCGCGGCGATCGACAAGGTCGGCAAGGACGGCGTCATCACCGTCGAGGAGGGTCAGACCTTCGGCATGGAGATGGACCTCGTCGAGGGCATGCGCTTCGACAAGGGCTACCTGTCGCCGTACATGGTCACCGACACCGAGCGGATGGAAGCGTCCTTCGACGACCCGTACCTGCTCTTCGTGTCGTCGAAGATCTCCACGATCCGCGACCTCGTCCCAGTCCTCGAGAAGATCATGCAGACCGGTCGTCCGCTCGTGGTCATCGCCGAGGACGTCGACGGTGAGGCACTCGCCACACTCGTCGTCAACAAGATCCGCGGCACGTTCAACGCCGCCGCCGTCAAGGCCCCCGGGTTCGGCGAGCGCCGCAAGGCGATGCTGCAGGACATGGCCACCCTCACCGGTGCGCAGGTCATCAGCGAAGACGTCGGACTCAAGCTGGAGAACGTCACCCTCGACCTGCTGGGTGAGGCGAAGCGCGTCATCATCACCAAGGACGAGACCACGATCGTCGAAGGTGCCGGCGAGCAGGACGACATCACCGGTCGCATCAACCAGATCAAGGCCGAGATCGAGCACACCGACTCCGACTACGACCGCGAGAAGCTCCAGGAGCGTCTCGCCAAGCTCGCCGGCGGCGTGGCCGTCATCAAGGTCGGCGCTGCCACCGAGGTCGAGCTCAAGGAGCGCAAGCACCGCATCGAAGACGCGGTCTCGACCACCAAGGCCGCGATCGAAGAGGGCGTCGTCGCCGGCGGTGGCGTCACGCTGCTCCGTGCGCAGGCCGCCGTCCTCGCCGTCGCGGACAGCCTCGACGACGACGAAGCGACCGGTGCGAACCTCGTTGCGGCGTCCCTCGAGGGCCCGATCAAGCAGATCGCCGAGAACGCCGGTGTCAACGGTGGCGTCGTGATCGCCAAGGTCCTGTCGATGTCGGGCAACGAGGGCTACAACGCCGCAACCGGCGAGTACGAGGACCTCGTGAAGATCGGTGTCATCGACGCCGCCAAGGTCACGCGCTCCGCGCTGCAGAATGCGGCGTCGATCGCCGCGCTGTTCCTCACGACCGAGGTCGTCATCGTCGACAAGCCCGAAGCGGCTGCCGGCGGGCATGACCACGGCGGTGACATGGACTTCTGATCCTCGACCGGATCACCGAACACTCCGTTCGCGTGGACAGGTGTGGGCGCTCGGCGCCTCACGTGTCCACGCGTTCGTGGTTTTCGGGCCCGTAGCCTTGAGGCATGCGTATGGAAACTGGTCTTGGAGTTGTCCACCTGTTCGGCAAGCCGCGCAAGTCGCTCGATGTCGAGGCCGTCGTCGCGGCGGTGAAGGCGGCCGAAGCCGACGAGTGTCAGGTGATCACCGCCTCGATGCTCGGGCACAAGGCCGATGTGGCCTTCATGGCGCTCGCGCCGGACTGGCGCACACTGCGCACACTCCAGACCGGGCTCCAGCGCGCCGGCATCGACATCGTCGACAGCTACGTCTCGATCACCGAGGTCAGCGAGTACGCCAAGGGCATGCCCGAGCACATGCTGCAGTCCCGCCTCTACCCACAGCTGCCGCCCGAGGGGCTGCAGACGTTCTGCTTCTACCCGATGAGCAAGAAGCGTTCCGCCGAGGCGAACTGGTATGCCACGCCGTTCGAGCAGCGCAACGCGATGATGATGGAGCACGGCAAGAGCGGACGAACCTTCGCGGGCAAGGTCATCCAGCTCATCAGTGGATCGACCGGCCTCGACGACTTCGAGTGGGGCGTCACGCTGTTCGCACTCAACCCCGAGGTCGTCAAGGACGTCGTGTACACGATGCGCTTCGACGAGGGCTCTGCGCTCTACGGCGAGTTCGGTACCTTCTACGTCGGTTACCTCGACTTCATCGAGAACATCCTCTGACGTCGGGCGGCCCGCCACGCCTGACCCGGGGTGTCGACCCCGCAATCGGCGGCGGCCGGACTCAGCCGGCGGCGACGACGACGGTCCGCTGGAGTTCGTCTTCGCCGGACTGATTGAAGAAGAACCGGTCGAACGTCGCTCGTGCCGTGTCGCCGGTCCGCGCCGAGAGCTCGGTCAGGCCGGACGGACCGTTGTAGTCGATCTGGAAACCGTCGCGGAACGTCTCCACACAGCGTGCGAACGAGCTGCACGACGAACCGCTCGCGCTGACGAAGGCCATCTGGTCGGCCATCACCATTGGATCGTCGGAGTCGGCGCGCACTGCGGACAACGCGATCAGGTTCACGCAGTCGAACGCATTCGAAGCGAACGGGCCCGGCGGATCGAACGGCATCTCCGGGTCTGCCGATTCGGCCTGTGGGGCCAACCCGACGATCTTGGTCCGGAAGTCGTCGTCGAGTCCGGCGATGCGCTGCGGTGTCGATGGGTTTCTCAGCGCGTCGTTCACGATGATCGTGGCGAGCTCGTCCGCACCCTCCTCGTTCAGCGCCTCGAGGAACCGTGTGCCGTCGTCGCTGCCCGCCAGCACGATGACGACCTGTGCGTCGGAGTCGTTGACCCGACGTGCTTCGTCGCTGAGCGAGTCGTCGGTCGAGGTGAACGGGATCGAGTCGATGACGTTGATCGAGCCGGACTGGAGCGTCGTGTCGATCGCTGCGGCGAATGGCCGGCCGTAGGCGTCGTCGACGTACACGATCGCGGCGCGCTGTGCGCCCGTCTGATCGGCGGCTTGGGCGATCGCCCTGGCCTGCAACGAGTCGCTCGGAATGGTGCGGAAGAACAAGTCGTCGTCGGGGAACCCGTCGAGCGCCATGGCGCTCGCCGTGGGGGAGCATGCGAGCGTTCCCGCATCGACGATCTCGTCGAGCGTGCTGAGCGCATTCGGCGACGACGCAGGTCCGATGATCGCGTCGACCCCGCTGTCGAGGAGCGTCTGGACCGCAATGCCCGCCGATGCGCTGCTGGAACCCTCGTCGGCGACCACCAACCGGACGCGAGTGTCGAGCACCCCGCCGGCGTCGTTGATCTGTTCGACGGCGAGTTCGACCGCGTCCTGGACCGGCTCCGCGATCAACGAGTCGCTGCTGGGCACCATCAGCCCGATGGTCAGCCGCCGATCGGTGACGACCGGGGGACGCACCGTCGTCGTGGTCTGTTCGATCGTGCTCGGGACGGCGTCGTCGGCGCCGCCCGAGCAGGCAGTCAGGGTGAAGACGGCAACGGCCGCCGTGGCGAGGCAGCGGCGACGGTTGGCGATCACGACGCCCCAGCGTACGAGAGACCCCGACCGCTGTGCGGACACTCAAGATTTCGTCTGGATCTGCCGATTCATCCCCGAGCGGTGCGCGTCGGTGCGATTCTGGCCGGCGGGAGCCGTTGACCAGACGCGTCCCACACCCGATCACCGACACCACATGACCTCCATGGACCCGATCACGCAACTTCCCAGCGACCGTGCACTCGTTGCTGCGGCGCGGAATGGTTCGCAGGAGTCGTGGTCCGAGCTGCGCTCGCGTCACGAGACCGCCGTCACCGCGGTTCGCGTCGCCGCCGGACGTCGGAAACCCGGCCGAACCGTCGACGAGGCGTTCGCGGACCTGCGAACCACCTTGGTCGAGGAGGAGACGACCTCCGACGGCGACACGCCGAGGGTCCGTGCGATTCGCCCCCTGGCGATCGCCGCCCTGACCGGCGGGACGTACGGCCCGGGCGACTCGGTCGGCACTGACGACGCGGACCTCGATGGCGAGGCCGCCGCCGAGTTGTCCGACCTGGCAGCAGCCTTCGCCAGTCTTCCCGAGGCCTGGCAGAGCGTGCTCTGGCATCGCTGGGTCGACGACACCCCGGCCGC
>JBAWHL010000457.1:0-1643 GCA_049593815.1 Ilumatobacteraceae bacterium
GCCGATTCCCGAGCAGACGCACGGCAAGCCGGCGCTCGAGATCATCCTCACGATCATCCCCGCCCTGATCCTCATCGGTGTTGCCATCCCCTCGGTCGGCACACTGATGGCGCTCAACGACACCGCCGACACCGAGTGCGTCGTCAACGTCACCGGTCAGCAGTGGTGGTGGGAGATGGACTACCCGGTGCAGGACGGCTGCGGTGGCATCACCGAGCCGATCGTCACCTCCGGCCAGATGGTCATCCCGACGGGCACCAAGGTGCTCGTGCGTGGCACGACCCGCGACGTGATCCATTCCTGGTGGATCCCCCGCCTCAACGGCAAGCGCGACATGGTCCCCGGCCGCGTGCACACCAACCGCCTCGAGGCCGACGAGCCCGGCATCTACGCCGGCCAGTGCACCGAGTTCTGCGGCCTGTCCCACGCCAACATGCGCATGGAAGTCGTCGCCCTCGATCCCGAAGACTTCGAGACCTGGAAGCAGGGCCAGCTCGCCGACTACGTCGAGCCCGAAGCCGGCTCGCTCGCCGAGACCGGCGAGAGCACCTTCATCGCCCAGTGCTCGCGCTGCCACCAGGTCAACGGCCTCGACGACGCCAACGGTGACCCCGTCATCGCCCGACCCGACCTGAACGTCTATTCCGGCTCCGCACCGAACCTCTCGTGGCTCATGACCCGCAACACCTTCGCGGGCGCCTCGTTCGACCTGCTGACCCCGGAATGTCGCGATTTCGTCTGGAACGCCCCGTCCGACGAGTTCGGCGAGCGCTATCTCGCCGGCGTCACCCCGGACTGCCTGAACTCGGTGCAGCTCCGTGAGTGGCTCCGCAACGCGCCGGCGATGAAGCCGATGTACACGAACCCCCTCGAGCTCGCCCCGACCGATGGACTGACCCGAGGCATGCCCGACCTGGCCCTCAGCGAAGACCAGATCGACGAACTCGTCGCTTACCTGCTCGAACGCAACTGATGGGAGCCCGATAAATCATGGCCATCATCGAACGACCCTCCCCGGCTCCCGCCGCTGACGTCGCATACGCCACCCCCGACTCGTCGTACGGATTCCTTCGTCGTCCGGTCGAGTCCACCGGCTGGAAGTCGTGGGCCTTCACGGTCGACCACAAGAAGATCGGCATCATGTACGGCGTTGCCGCGATGGTGTTCTTCCTCATCGGTGGCATCGAGGCGATGCTGATCCGCGCCCAGCTGGCGCAGGCCGACGGTTCGATCCTGTCGGCGGACAAGTACAACCAGCTGTTCACGATGCACGCCACCACGATGATCTTCCTCTTCGTGATGCCGATGGCATCGGCGTTCGCCAACTACCTGATCCCGCTGCAGGTCGGCGCCCGTGACGTGGCCTTCCCCCGTCTCAACGCACTGAGCTTCTGGACGTTCCTCTTCGGTGGCCTGTTCATCAACTCGTCGTGGATCCTCGGCGGCGCCGCGGACGGCGGCTGGTTCATGTACGCCCCGAACAGCTCCGTGCCGTTCTCGCCGACCAACGGCATCGACTTCTGGGTGCTCGGTCTGCTCCTCACGGGTGTGGCCTCCCAGGTCGGCGCGATCAACCTGATCGTCACGACGCTGAACATGCGTGCCCCCGGCATGCAGCTCATGCGGATGCCGGTGTTCACCTG
>JBAWHL010000458.1:0-6778 GCA_049593815.1 Ilumatobacteraceae bacterium
GAGCGCCTGGTGGCCCTGAACGATGTGCTCGACGATGTCGAGGCCATGCTGAAGTTCCGCCTTTCGTGATAGAAACAGGGATCGTGTCAGACACCAGCGACCTCGACCAGCGACTCGCCCGACAGGCGGAGAAGTCCAAGAAGGCCGACGACGCGTCGGTCGGTGAGGTCATCGACTTCGTCAAGGCATACGCCAAGCAGGAGACGCTCGGTCCGCTCAAGGGGGCCGGAAACTGGCTCGGCTACGGCGTCGCAGCGGCATTGTCGCTGGGGTTGGGCCTCGTGCTCCTCCTGGTCGGCCTGTTGCGCCTCTTGCAGACCGAATGGGACCGCTCGGCCACCGGCAATCTGTCGTGGCTCGCCTACCTGATCACGCTCCTGGTCGCTGTGGCGCTCCTGGTGCTGACGATCCTGCGCATCAAGAAGTCGACCCTGCACAAAGAACCGAAGTAAGGAGCTGCGGCCCCATGTCGAAGAACACTGAGACCCAGAAGATCACCCCCCAGGACCTCGAGAACAAGTTTCGAGCGCTGCAGGGCGACATCCACGACAAGGTCGACGACAAGAAGTCGACGATCGCCACCGTCGCCGCGGGCAGCGGCCTGGTGCTGCTGATGATCTTCTTCCTGCTGGGCAAGCGATCGGGCAAGAAGCGCAGCGCGGTCGTCGAGATTCGACGCATCTGATGGCGTTGGTCCCCATCACCCTGCGTCCGTCGTTCATCATCCGACGCAACGCGATGCGCAAGGGCGTGCTGGGTCCCAGCACGTTGTGGAAGGTCGTTGCCGTGTACGTCTTCGGCCGTGGCACGCTCAAGAAGGTCTTCGGCAAGCACCCCGAGGTGCTCGCGAAGCGCAAGATCGGTGTCGGCCACGTCATGACGGTGGCCGCAGCGGTGCCGCTGACGCGCAAGCAGAGCAAGCGGCTCGGCGTCACGAAGGCGTCGCTCGCAGCGGACGCTCGGGCCGAACTCGAAGCGGCGCAACGCGCCTCGTGAAGGTTCTGCTGCGAAACCCGCGGCGGGAGATCGAGGTACCCGGCGGGAGAAGTGTCGATCGACTCCTCGACGACCTCGACCTGAATCGCGAGGCACACCTGGTGATCCGCAACGGGACGCTCGTCCCCGGCGACGCCCGGCTCGAAGACGGCGACACCATCGAGATCCGTCCTGTGATCTCCGGCGGTGCGCTGTGAGCGGCCAATGACGGCCGTCGCGAGCAAGTGCAAGGTCTGCAAGGGCCCTGCCGTCATCGATCTGCCTCGTCACAACGCCAAGTTCTGCGCGGAGCACCTCCAGCAGCTCTGCCGCCGTCAGATGGTGAAGGCCATCGAGGACTTCGACATGTTGTCTCCCGACGACCGCATCCTGGTCGCCGTCAGCGGCGGCAAGGACTCGCTCGCGGTGTGGGACATGCTGGTCGAGGCCGGCTACCAGGCGGACGGGCTCTACATCGGGCTCGGCATCGGCGAGTACTCCACCGACAGCGGCGGGTACGTCGAGCGCTTCGCGGACGAGCGCGGCCTGTCGCTGCAGGTGATCGATCTGCGCGAGACCTACGGATACGACGTGCCGACCGCTTCGACGGCGACCGGGCGAGTGCCGTGCTCGGCGTGTGGGCTGTCCAAGCGGCGTCTGTTCGACCAGGCAGCACTCGACGGCGGGTACGACGTCGTCGTCACCGGCCACAATCTCGACGACGAGGCCGCGGTGTTGTTCGGCAACACCCTGCGCTGGGACATCGACTACCTCGCTCGCCAGTTGCCGGTGCTGCCGGCCGCCAATGGCTTCCCGAAGAAGGTCAAGCCGCTGGTGCGACTGACCGAGCGGGAGATGGCGGCATGGTGTCTGGTACGCGGCATCGACTACGTGGTCGAGGAGTGTCCGATCGCGGCCGGCAACAAGCACCTCTCGTACAAGGAGTCGCTGAACGCGGTCGAGGCGAACTCGCCCGGCGCCAAGGCGTCGTTCTACCTGGGCTTCCTGGAACGAATGGCGCCCATTCTCGCGGGACGATCGGCGGCCGCCGCCGGTGACCTGCACGCATGCACACACTGCGGAGCGCCGACGACCGGCGACGTGTGTGCCTTCTGCCGTCTGGTCGACAAGGCCAGCGCACACGAACCGGTACCAGTCGACATGGTGCTCGGGAAACGGAGACGACGATGACCGGAGTATTTGCAGCAGGGGAGAAGTCACTGCTTCTCGATTCGAAGAAGCGGCGGTACCTGATCGAACTCGCCGACGACGGTGAGTTCCACAGCCACAACGGCTTCGTGGCGCACACACAGATCATCGGCGAACGCGAAGGCGTGGTGGTGAAGTCGACGAAGGGTTCGGAGTACATCGCGCTCCGCCCGACCCTCGAGGACTTCGTCGTCGAGATGCCGCGAGGCGCTCAGGTGATCTACCCGAAGGACCTCGGGCCGATCTGCATGCTCGCCGACATCGGTCCCGGCGTGCGCGTGTTCGAGACCGGCATCGGCTCCGGCGCGCTCTCGATGACGATGCTGCGCTATGGCGCCGACATCGTCGGCTACGAGATCCGTGAGGACTTCGCCAACCGGGCACGCAAGAACGTGCAGAGCTTCCTCGGTGAGGATGCGCTCGACAGGTACGACATCCACATCGCCGACAGCTACGAGGGGATCGACCCGGATCTCGGGATGTTCGACCGGGTCGTGCTCGACCTGCCCGAGCCGTGGCAGGTCATCCCGAAGGCCGAAGCGGTGCTCCACGCAGGTGGTCTGCTCGTTGCGTACACGCCGTCGATCACCCAGGCGGTGCAGGTCCGTGAAGCGTTGAAGGGCAAGTGGATCGACGCCCGCACGATCGAGGTCCTGCATCGTGGCTGGCACATCGAGGGGCAAGCGGTGCGCCCCGACCATCGCATGGTCGCCCACACCGCCTTCCTCACCGTCGCCCGCTTTCTCGGCCGCAACCCCGAACCGCCCCCGTCAGCGCTGGCGTGACGCGCAACGGCCCCGGGAGGTGCTCCCGGGGCCGTCGATGCGAGTCAGTGCGACCTGAAGGTCAGGGCTCGATGTAGATGCATTCGCCGGGGCACTCCTCGGCGGACTCGATGACCGCTTCGAGCTGGCCGTCGGGAATCTCGGCGAGACCCTCGGCGCCTTCGGGGTTGCCCTTGGCTGCAGCGAAGATCTTGTCGCCCTCGACGACGTAGGCAAGGCCGTCGTCGAGCAGGGTGAAGACGTCGGGGGCGATCTCCTCGCACAGGCCGTCACCGGTGCACAGATCCTGGTCGATCCAGACCTTCATGTCAGTTGAGCTCCTCGTTGGGGGAAGGGGTCGGAAATCGTCATCGGACGAATGTCTGCCCGAAGTTTACACGGGGTAGTACGTGCAAACACGACCACAGCGCCCGCGTGTACATTCGGCCACATGGCCACTGCAGGTGACGACCGCACCGACGAGCCCGTGACGGGGTCGAGCGACCGCCGCGCGGACCTCGCGGATCTCGCCGCCCTGCAGGAGGAGATCGCCCATCTCCGGACGCGCCTGGCCGACGCGCCGCGGCGGGTGCACGCGCTCGAGGAACGCCTCCTCGAGACGAAGGGGCAGCTCGCGGCGGCGATCGGGCAGAACGAGAAGCTCTCCTACACGTTGCGGGAGGCACGCGACCACATCGCCACCCTGCGCGACGAGGTCGACAAGCTGTCCCAGCCGCCGTCGGCGTATGGCGTGGTCGTCGGCAAGAACGACGACGACACGGTCGACATTCTGACGAGCGGTCGCAAGATGCGCGTGGCGTTGCACCCCGACATCGACCACGAGCTCCTCGATCGCGGCGCCGAGGTCGTCCTCAACGAGAGCTTCAACGTCGTGATGGCACGAGCGCCGGAGATCACGGGAGAGGTGGTGACGGTCAAGGAGGTCATGGACGACGGGATCCGTGTTCTCGTCGTCGGTCGGGCCGACGAGGAACGAGTGTGCGAGCTCGCCGATGCCATCCGCGGCACGCTCATCCGCACCGGCGACCACCTGCGTCTCGACGTGCGCTCGAACCTGCTCCTCGAGAAGCTGCCTCGTCCCGAGGTCGAGCACCTGCTGCTCGAGGAGGTGCCAGACATCTCCTACTCCGACATCGGTGGCCTCGACGACCAGATCGAACAGATCGCCGACGCGGTCGAACTGCCGTTCCTGCATCACGACCTCTTCGCCGAGCATCAACTGCCGGCGCCGAAGGGGATCTTGCTGTACGGGCCACCCGGATGCGGCAAGACCCTGATCGCCAAGGCCGTCGCGAACAGCCTCGCCAAGAAGGTCGCCGAGACCGTCGGAGAAGGCAAGGGTCGCAGCTACTTCATCAACATCAAGGGTCCCGAGTTGCTGAACAAGTACGTCGGCGAGACCGAACGCCAGATCCGGCTCGTGTTCCAACGAGCACGCGAGAAGAGCGACGAGGGCTGGCCGGTGATCGTCTTCTTCGACGAGATGGATTCGATGTTCCGCACACGCGGTTCGGGGATCAGCTCCGACATGGAATCGACGATCGTGCCGCAGCTGCTCGCGGAGATCGACGGCGTCGAGGGACTGACGAACGTGATCGTCATCGGGGCCACCAACCGTGAAGACCTCATCGACCCCGCGATCCTCCGGCCCGGGCGGCTCGACGTGAAGATCAAGATCGAACGCCCCAACGAGGCCGCAGCAGCAGCGATCTTCGCCCGCTACCTGACCGATGAGATCCCCATCGCCGAGGGCCAGTCCATCAGCGAGATGATCGAAGAAACGGTCACCGAGATGTACCGGGACGACGAGGTCAACCGATTCCTCGAGGTGACCTATCAGAACGGGGACAAGGAGATCCTCTACTACAAGGACTTCTCGTCCGGCGCCATGATCGAGAACGTCGTGCGACGCGCCAAGAAGTTGGCGATCAAGCGTGTGATCGGCGGCGGCGCCAAGGGCGTCTCGACCCAGGACCTGCTCGACTC
Source organism: Ilumatobacteraceae bacterium (assembly GCA_049593815.1). Classification (GTDB taxonomy): domain Bacteria; phylum Actinomycetota; class Acidimicrobiia; order Acidimicrobiales; family Ilumatobacteraceae; genus Sva-07. Next base: position 4,956 of record JBAWHL010000458.1, read on the forward strand.
GATCAAGCAGGAGTACAAGGAACACGAGGACCTTCCCAACACGACGAACCCCGACGACTGGGCCAAGATCTCCGGCAAGAAGGGGGAACGCATCGTGTTCATCCGAACGCTCGTCTCCGAACGGGAAGCGGCCGACGCGTCCGGTGGTCGGGCGATCGAGCGGGTCCAGACCGGCCAGTATCTCTGACCGCGGTCGCTCGTTCTCCGCTGCCGATGTAGCGTCGAATCATGACGCTCGGGGATCGGTCCAACACGAAGTACGACCTGGTCGTGTACGGAGCGACGAGCTTCGTCGGGCAGATCCTGTGTCGGTATCTCGTCGAACGTCACGGCACCGACGGCGCATCGTTGCGATGGGCGATCGCCGGACGCAACACCACGAAGCTCGCAGAGGTCGCTGACTCGACGGGGGCGGACGTCGATCGGATCGTGGCCGACGCTGCCGACCGGGATGCGCTCGATGCGATGGTCGACACCACCTCGGTGGTGGTCTCCACGGTCGGGCCGTACGCGCTCCACGGATCCGAGTTGGTCGGCGCCGTCGTCGAGGCGGGTCGCGGCTACTGCGATTTGACCGGCGAGGTCCAGTGGATGCGACGGATGATCGATGCCCATCAGGAACGAGCACAGGAGACGGGGGCACGGATCGTGCACGCCTGCGGTTTCGACTCGATCCCGTCGGACCTCGGGGTGTGGTTCACCCAGCAACGCTCCATCGAGCGCTTCGGCGAACCGTGCGTCGAGGTGGCGATGTCGGTCGCCGGCATGAAGGGTGGTGTGAGTGGTGGGACCGCAGCGAGCGGGATCAACATGTTCGAGGAGATGGCCGCCGACCGGGAGCTGCGCGAGATCGTGTCCAACCCATATGTGCTGGCGCCGGTCGACATGCGCTCAGGGGTCGAGCAACCAGGGTCCGCGATCCCGACCCGTGACGCGCGCTTCGAGAGCTGGGTCGCTCCGTTCGTGATGGCACCGACGAACGCGGCGGTGGTGCTGCGCACGCACGCACTGCTGGGCCAGCCGTGGGGGCGCGAATTCACCTATGGCGAGACGATGATGACCGGAGACGGTGTCATGGGTGCGACGAAGGCGATGTCGATCGCCGGCGGGCTCGCAGCGTTCGCTGGGGCTGCAAGCCTCGGACCGACCCGAAAGCTGCTGGCCCGGTTGGTCCCCGGACCCGGCGAGGGGCCCGATCCCTCCAAGCAGCAGGCCGGCTGGTTCGACGTGCGCTTCGTCGGTACGACCGCCGGCGGCGACACGACGCGTACGAAGGTCACCGGCGACCGAGATCCCGGATACGGCTCGACGGCCCGAATGCTCGGCGAGTCGGCCGCTGCCCTGGTCGATGCCGATGAGCTCGAGGGAGGTTTCTGGACCCCGGCCAGTGCCCTCGGCGACGCACTCATCGAGCGATTGGAGTCCTCCGCGGGCGTGCGCTTCGACGTGCTCGAGTGATCTCAGCGTTGTCCTTCGGTGGCCGATGGGGCGCAGTTCGGCCAGGACGTCTTCGTGGGCCCCGGTCCGGCCCGAGGCCGGAGCCATGCGTCGGGGTGATGACCCGGCGCCGTCGTCGTTGCTCCGATAGGTTCAGGACATGGCGCTGACCAAGGTCTGCGGAATCGAGACCGAGTACGGCATCGTCGTGCGTGGGGGAGAGAACAACCCGGTCTCGGCGTCGTCGATGCTGATCAACGCCTACGTCGCAGCGACCAATCGAGACCGAGGTCGTATCGGCTGGGACTTCGAGGACGAACACCCGGCCAACGACGCCCGTGGCTTCACGCTCGACGAGTCGCTCGCCCCCGAAGTCGAGACCATGT
>JBAWHL010000459.1:0-7531 GCA_049593815.1 Ilumatobacteraceae bacterium
ACCTCACCCGTGGCCTCGGTGCCGGCAGCGACCCCGAAGTGGGCCGTTCGGCGGCCGAAGCGCACCACGACGAGATCGAGGAGATGGTGCGTGGAGCCGACATGGTCTTCATCACCGCCGGTGAAGGCGGCGGTACCGGTACCGGCGCCGCCCCCGTCATCGCCGAGATCGCCCGTGAGGCCGGCGCCCTCACCATCGGTGTCGTCACCCGTCCGTTCTCCTTCGAGGGTCGTCGTCGCGCCGTGCAGGCCGACAACGGAGTCCAGAAGCTGAAGGAGAAGGTCGACACGCTCATCGTCATCCCGAACGATCGACTGTTGACCGTCGCCAACGACAAGACGAGCGTTCTCAACGCCTTCAAGATGGCCGACGAGGTCCTCCTGCAGGGTGTCTCCGGCATCACCGGGCTCATCACGACCCCAGGTCTGATCAACACCGACTTCGCCGACGTGAAGATGGTGCTGTCGAACGCCGGTTCCGCCCTGATGGGCATCGGCCAGGCGAGCGGCGACGATCGTGCGGTCTCGGCCGCCATGGCCGCCATCTCCAGCCCGCTGCTCTAATCGGCGATCGACGGTGCACGTGGCGTGCTCCTGAACATCACCGGTCCGTCGGGCATGGGACTGTTCGAGATGAACGCCGCGGCCGAGATCATCCACGGCGTGGCCCACCAGGACGCCAACATCATCTTCGGCACGGTCATCGACGACGAGATGGGCGACGAAGTGCGCATCACCGTCATCGCCGCCGGATTCGACCGACTCGACGAGCCGGGTGGCGGTCGCTCGCTGCCCAGCGAGGACGTGCCGCGCACCTCGCCGACTCGAATCACCGAGCTGTTCGGCAGCGACGACGAGCCCGATCCGCTCGCCGACGACGGTGACGACGACGACTTCGACGTTCCGTCGTTCCTCAAGTAGCACGGTTCGGCGTCCGGCCGATGCTCGAACTCATTCGCCGCGAGGTCAGCGGACGCGTTGCCGTGGTCGCAGTTTCCGAACGCGCCGATGGCGACGTTCACCCGATCGAGGTCACTGCCGATGTGCTCGACGCGCGCCAACGATCCCTCACCGGCAGGCCCTGGACGATGACGGACCAGGTGCACGGCGTCGAGTGCCTCACCGTCGACGACCGTGAGCCGTGGGCAAACGTGGCGGGCGTCGCCGACGTGGTCGTGGTGCCCGACCCGTCCCGTCCGGTCGCCGTGTGGGCAGCGGACTGTGCGCCGCTCGTGCTGATCGACTCGGCCGCCTCGGTGATCGTTGGCGTCCACGCCGGATGGCGTGGACTCGCCGGCGGGGTGATCGACGTCGGCGTCGACGCGATCGAACAGCGCGGGGGAGCGGTGGATCTGGCGGTCCTCGGCCCATCGATCCATGCGTGCTGCTACGAGTTCGGTCGTCGCGACCTCGAGGCCGTGGCCGCCGGGGTCGGCGCCGATCCCGATGAGCTCTCGAGCGTGCGCGACGGTCGCCTCGCGCTCGACACGTCGAACGCTGTTCGTGCAGGGCTGCGTCGGCGCGGGGTCGCGCTCGATGCGGCAGGCCCCTGCACCGGCTGTGACACCCGATGGTTCTCACACCGCCGTCGCGCCGACCCGGAGCGGCACGCGATCGTGGCCTGGTTCGAGGACCGATCGTGACCCCCGAGCGCGTTGCTGTCGCGTTGGCGCAGCTGCGGGGCCGGATCGATGCGATCGAACGGCCGTGGAGCCACCCGGTTCGGGTGGTCGGTGTCACGAAGGGTCATGGCGCCTGGGCAATCGAGGCTGCCGTGGCTGCCGGGTGCGATGCGATCGGGGAGAGCTACGCCCAGGAGGTGATGGCCAAACGCGACGACATCCTGCGACTCGCTCCCGTGGTCGAGTTCATCGGGCGCCTGCAGTCCAACAAGGTTCGCCAGCTCGTCGAGTACGTCGACGTCTGGTCGTCGCTCGACCGTCCGTCGGTGATCGACGAGGTCGCCAGACGTGCACCGGGGGCGCGCGTGTTGCTGCAGGTCGACACGACCGGTGACCCGGCCAAGGGCGGCTGCGATGTCGCCGACGTTCCCACGCTGTTGGAGCGCGCGGTCGACCGCGGGTTGGACGTCGCCGGCCTGATGACGGTGGGGCCGACGGGGCAGCCACCCGAAGCTGCCCGCGCCGGATTCCGGGTGGTTCGGGTCCTCGTCGACGAACTCGGGCTCGCGGTGTGTTCGATGGGGATGAGTGCCGACGTCGTCGTCGCGGTCGAGGAGGGATCGACCGAGGTCCGCGTCGGGTCCTCGCTCTTCGGTCAGCGCGAACCCGCCCGTCGCTGACCCGATCGACCGTCGTCGGACCGCTTCACCCAATGCGTGTCCCTGTCCACCTCGCTGGGGGTGCGCTGGGCTAGCCTGCGCCCCGCAGGAGGAATGCATGTCACTCTGGAAACGGACCATGGACTACCTAGGTCTCGGTCCCGACGACGCATATGACGACTACGACGACTACGACGAGCCACCGCCGTCGCCGCGTCAGAGTCGAGGCACACGCGATGTCGAGGCGCGCCCATCGGGCGCCCCCAATGGTGGGGGTCAACGAGGATGGGAACCCGAACCCGAACCGACCGTACGAACCGTCTCGGCGCGACCGAGCTTTCCGTCGCGCGACTTCGATGCGTCGCCATCGCGTCGTGCGGCCGCAGGCGCCAACGGGCGCACCGACGATTCGGGCGTCCAGGTTCGTCCCGGGTCGGGGCAGCAACAGCAATCACCGCCGCCAGCCAATCTCCGCAGTGTTTCGGGAGGATCCATGGAACCCCACACCGTTCGGCCCCGACGCTTCGACCAAGCGCAGGAGGTCGCCGACAAGTTCAAAGACGGACAGCCGGTGATCATGAATCTGGAAGGCACCGAGCGTGAGGTCGCTCGTCGGCTGATCGACTTCGCCAGCGGCATCTGTTACGCACTCGACGGCTCGATGGAGAAGGTCGCCACGGGCGTGTACCTCCTCAAGCCGCCAGCGCAGCGCCAGCCACGGTACGACGAATACGACGACTGAACGTCGGATTCACGGAGCACAGGAGATTCTCATGGACATGAGCCCCCAACGCGTCAGGAGCGCGGAGTTCAAGACCGTTCGCAAGGGTGCAGACCCCGACGAAGTACGCGTCTTCCTCAGCGATGTCGCTGACGAACTCGAACGAGCACAGAACCAGTCGACGGCCATGGAGGCGCGCGCCCGCGCCGCGGTGGCCCGTCTGCAGGAGGTCGGCGAAGGTGGTGCCGGCGCCAGCACGCCGGCCGCGGCCGTTCCGGCGTCGGTCGACGCCAGTGTCGACGAGTCCGAGACCATCAGTCGCACGTTGCTGCTCGCGCAGCGCACGGCCGACACGACCGTCGCCGAGGCCCGGCGCGAGGCCGACCGAATTCTGGCCGCCGCCAACAACGAGTCGGCGACGACGCTCGACTCGACACGCGAGATGGCCGCCCAACTGCTCGACGAGGCTCGGACGGGAGCTCGCCAGGCCGGTGAAGCCGAACGGCTCGCGGTGCTCGGTGAGGTCGAAGCGCTCAAGGCGCGCCGTGACTTCCTCGAATCCGATGTCGAGCAGCTCGAGATCTTCCTGGCTGACCAGCGCAATCGTGTTCGGGAGGCTGCGACCTCGCTCCTCGACATCGCCGACCGGGTGCCAGGTGGCCTCGGCGACGTGCGCGCCCCGCTCCTGTCGGCGTCCGACGACGACGAGGACACCGGTGAGATCGAGATCGAGGCCGGCGACACCGGGGACCAGGCCGCGGAGGTCGCGTCGACCATCGAGGCCGTCGACACCGCCGACACCGCCGACACGTCCGACACGTCTGAGGATCTCCTGATCGTCACCGAGATCGCCGACGACACGCCGTCTGCTGCCGACAGCCTCGACGATTCGATCGCCGCGGACCCGTGGAGCGACCAGCGGGAGGTCCGCGACAACAGCGACGACCCCACCGAGGCGATTCCGGTCGTCGAAACCAAGCGGCCGGGCACCGACGACAGCGGTGGCTTCCGGTTCTCGTTCGACGACGAACGTTCCTGAGCGGAGCAGAATCGCTCCGGCGTCTGCCGGTCACCCCTGGGTAGCATCGCTGCGTGGCTTACCCCGACGTCGACCCCCGACCGAACTTCCCGAAGCTCGAGGATGCTGTCCTCGCGCGGTGGGCCGAGGACGGGACGTTCCAGGCGTCGATTGATCAGCGCCCTGCTGGAGAGCACGGCGCGAACGAGTTCGTCTTCTACGACGGCCCACCGTTCGCCAACGGTCTCCCGCACTACGGCCACCTGCTGACCGGCTACGTCAAAGACGCCATTCCCCGGTATCAGACGATGCGCGGACATCGCGTCGAGCGTCGGTTCGGGTGGGACTGTCACGGCCTGCCCGCCGAGGTCAAGGCCGAGCAGGAGCTCGGCATCTCCGGCCATCCCGACATCACCGCCTTCGGGATCGACAAGTTCAACGACGCGTGTCGAACCAGCGTGCTGCAGTACACCGACGACTGGCGTGAGTACGTCACGCGGCAGGCGCGGTGGGTCGACTTCGACAACGACTACAAGACCCTCGACCTGTCCTACATGGAGAGTGTCATGTGGGCGTTCAAGACGTTGTGGGACAAGGGGCTGATCTACGAGGGCTACCGGGTCATCGCCTATTGCTGGCGCTGCGAGACGCCGCTCAGCAACAACGAGACGCGCATGGACGACGTCTATCGAGATCGCCAAGACCCCGTGCTGACCGTGGGGTTCGAACTCGACACGGGCGAGAAGATGCTGGCGTGGACGACCACACCGTGGACGCTGCCGTCGAACCTCGCACTGGCAGTCGGCCCCGACATCGACTACGTCGTCGTCGAACACGACGGCACCCGCTACATCCTCGCCGAAGCGCTGCTCGGCTCGTACGCAGCGGAGCTCGGTGACGGCACGGTCGTCGACACGCTCAAGGGCGCCGATCTGGTGGGGCGCCGGTACACGCCGCTGTTCGACTACTTCGCGGACACCACGAAGTACGACACCGCAGCGGCGTTCCAGGTGCTGGCCGCCGACTTCGTCACGACCGAGGACGGCACCGGCATCGTCCACATCGCCCCGGGCTTCGGTGAGGACGACCAGCTGGTCGCGAACGCGGCCGGCATTCCGACCATCTGCCCGATGGACGAGCACGGTCGGTTCACGGCCGAGGTGGGCGACTGGGTGGGCGAGCACGTCTTCGACGCCAACCCGCTCGTGATCCGCGAGCTGAAAGCACGTGGCGTCGTCGTTCGACACGCGACCTACGACCACTCGTACCCGCACTGCTGGCGTTGTGCCCAGCCGCTCGTCTACCGAGCGATCTCGTCGTGGTTCGTCGAAGTGACCAAGTTCCGCGACCGCATGGTCGAGCTGAACCAACAGATCACCTGGCAGCCTGCGCACATCAAGGACGGCAGCTTCGGCAAGTGGCTGGAGAACGCCCGTGACTGGTCGATCAGCCGGAACCGGTTCTGGGGATCACCGATCCCGGTCTGGCAGTCCGACGACCCGAACCATCCCCGCACCGACGTGTACGGGTCCATCGCCGAGCTCGAGGCCGACTTCGGCGTCACCGTGACCGACCTGCACCGGCCCGAGGTCGACGATCTCGTGCGACCGAACCCCGACGACCCCACCGGTGCGTCGATGATGCGACGCGTGCCCGAGGTCCTCGACTGCTGGTTCGAGTCTGGTTCGATGCCCTTCGCTCAGGTGCACTACCCGTTCGAGAACACCGAATGGTTCGAGCATCACTATCCGGGTGACTTCATCGTCGAGTACATCGGACAGACCCGTGGCTGGTTCTACACGTTGCACGTGCTGGCGACGGCGTTGTTCGACCGCCCCGCGTTCTCCAACTGCGTCAGCCACGGCAACGTGCTCGGCGACGACGGTCGCAAGATGTCCAAGAGTCTGAACAACTATCCCGACCCGCGCGAGATGTTCGAGACACACGGCGCCGACGCGATGCGCTGGCATTTGTTGTCGTCGGCAATTCTCCGCGGTGGCGACGGCATGGTGACCGAGGACGGGATGCGCGAGACGGTGCGTCACGTCCTGTTGCCACTGTGGAACTCCTGGTACTTCCTCACGCTGTACTCGAACGCAGCCGACTACCAGGGCGCGGTGCGGACCGATTCGACGAATGTGCTCGATCGCTACGTGCTCGCGAAGACGCGCACGCTCGTGGCCGACCTCACCGAGACGCTCGATGCGTACGACCTGTTCGGCGCTTGCCAGCTGGTTCGTGACTACCTCGACGCGCTGACCAACTGGTACGTCCGTCGGAGCCGCAGCCGTTTCTGGGAGGGCGACCACGATGCGATCGACACGATGCACACCGTGTTGTCGGTGCTCACGCGGGCCATCGCCCCGCTCCTGCCGCTGGTGAGCGAGGAGATCTACGCCGGACTCCACGGTGCCGACGCAGGCAGCGTCCACCTCACCGACTGGCCCTCGATCGACGAACTGCCCGCCGATGACGAGTTGGTCGACACGATGGATCTCGTACGCGACGTGTGCTCGGCGACGCTGTCGGTTCGCAAGGCACACCAACGGCGAGTCCGACTCCCGTTGAACGCCGTCACGGTGGCGTCGAGCGATGCGCATCGCCTCACCGACTTCGTCGACGTGATCGCCGACGAGGTCAACGTCCGCCACGTCGAACTCACCGATGACGTCTCCTCGGTGGCGAGCGAGCGGTTGCAGCTCGTTCCGGCCCGCCTCGGGCCGCGCCTCGGCAAGGACGTTCAGCAGGTGATCAAGGCCCACAAGACGGGTGATTGGACCGTCGAGGGTGACGTCGTGACCGTCGGTGGTGTGACGCTCGAACCGGGCGAGTACTCGCTCGAGCTCGTCGCCGAGGACGACAAGGCGAGCGCCGGGCTCGGAAGCCATGCCGGGGTCGTGGCGCTCGACATCGACGTCACCGAAGAACTCGAGATCGAAGGACGCGCCCGTGACATGGTGCGCCTCGTCCAGCAGGCCCGTCGCGATGCCGGCCTCGACGTCTCGGACCGCATCACGCTCTCGATCACCGGCTCGGACCCGTGGGTCGAGGCGGTCGCCGCCCACGAAGGACTGATCGCCGCGGAGACCCTGGCCACCGCCGTGACGGTGGTTCGCGTCGCCGGCGATGTGTCGTCGGAGCCGGAGATCACCGTTGCTTCTGTCTGAGTGACCGCTGATCGGGGAGTGTCTCCGGTAGAGTCCGGCGCTCACACCGCCCTGAGGAGCGCACATGGCTGCATCGAAGAAGACGACTTCAACCGCCGCGACGGCGTCGAAGAAGGCTGCCACCAAGAAGGCAGCCGCGAAGAAGGCGCCCGCGTCGAAGAAGGCTGCAGCCAAGAAGGCACCTGCGAAGAAGGCCCCGGCCAAGAAGGCGCCAGCGAAGAAGACTCCGGCCAAGAAGGCGCCAGCGAAGAAGACTCCGGCCAAGAAGGCGCCAGCAAAGAAGGCGCCAGCGAAGAAGACTCCGGCCAAGAAGGCGCCAGCAAAGAAGGCGCCAGCGAAGAAGAC
>JBAWHL010000460.1:0-8185 GCA_049593815.1 Ilumatobacteraceae bacterium
TGAGTCTTTCCAGCAGCACGAATATCAACCCCGTGAGGGCGGCGAGCCCACCGATGAGAACGATCCCACCGATGACGAGCGTGTTGTTGTTCTGCCCGAACCCATCACGAACATAGCGTCCGAGGCCGTCCCCGCCCAGAAATGCACGGATCGGTTCGGTGGCCACGACCTGAATCGCAGCGACACGAATTCCGGTGAAGACCAGTGACGCGCCGAGCGCGAACTCGACGCGGAGCAACACGTGGTGCTCCTCGTACCCGAGCGCTCGAGCGGCGTCGACCGGTCCGCTCGGAACCTGACGGATCGCCGTGTAGGTGTTCAGGTAGATCGGGACGAGCGCGAGGAGCAGCAGCGCGATGAAGATCGGCCAGGGCTCGAACCCCCACCCTCGTTCGAGCGACCACGGGACCAGCAGTGCGGCGATCGCAAACGTCGGGACGGCTCGGCTGACGCTGACCGCCCACGTGCTGGAGACCTCGAAGCGGCCGCGGTGGGCGAGCAGCGCCGCCACGGGCACCGACACGACCACGGCGACGAGGGTGACAATGGCGCACAGCACCACCGTCTCGCGGAGCGATTCGAGGATGCCGTCTGCGCCGGTCCACGTGTCGGCGTCGAAGAACCACTCGAAGAAACCGATGTCGCGCGGCACGGCGGTCTGGCCCGGGTTTGCTCGAACCAGTTCGGCGATCATGTCCCCGCCTTGGATCGACGACGGGCCCACGGCGTCAACCACAGGCCGATGATCAGGATGATGGCATCGAGCGCGAGGGCCAGGACGATCGAGAGTGACGCGCCGACCGTCATCGGGGTCCAGAACGCACGACGCAGGCCGCTGAAGATCAACCGGCCGAGCCCACCCTGACCGATGATCGCTGCAACGGTGACGAGGCCGACCGTCGACACGGTGGCAATGCGGATGCCCGTGATGATGAACGGCATCGCCAGTGGCAGGTCGACGTTCCACACGCGGCGTGCCGGGCTCATCCCCATCCCATCGGCGGCGTCACGCACCGACTGTGGGACCGCCTGGAAGCCGGCGACGATGTTCGTCACGAGGATCAGCAGGGTGTAGGCGGCGAGCGGCAACACCGCAGTCCATCGCGACAGATTGCCGAACACCGGAGCGAGCAAGGCGAACAACGCCACGCTCGGAAGTGTGTAGATCAAGCTGGTCGTGGCGGTGATCGGCGTCATCGCCCAGCGAAAACGCAGCGCGATCGCAGCGAGGATGGCCGAGAGGACGAGTCCGACGACCATGGCCAGCAGCGTCAAGGTGACGTGTTCGACGATCGCCTCCCAGATCTGATCCCATTCGTCGATCACCCACTCCCAGCGGATGATCGGGTTGCGCGCTTCGCCGAGCACAGCGACGTCGACGAGGTCCCGGGTGTGGCCGGGTGCCGCAACGATCACGTCTCGCTCGCCCCCAGACTCCGGCGGATGTCTTCGAGCGTGACGACGCCGCCGAAGCGGCCATCGTCGTCGATCACGGCGACCGACGTGTTCGAGGACATGATCAGTTCCATCGCGGCGCGCAACGTGCTCGACGGTTCGACCTGGGCGGCCGGGAGGAACCGCTCGACGTCGACCAACGCAGTGCCGGACCCCGCCGCGGCGACGTCGTCGACTCGGGCCCACCCGGCGAACGTGCCGTCGATCGTCACCCCGATCCAGTCGACGCCTTCGGCAGCGCTGACTCGCAGCGCCTCGTCATTCGTCGCCGTGTGGGGGACCACCGGTCCGTGGTGGTCGGGCAGTGACGACACCGTGTTGAGCGCGAGTCGTCGCAGCCCTCGGTCCTCGCCGACGAATGTCTCGACGAATTCGTTCGCCGGTGAACGCATCAGCTCGTTGGGCGTGGCGAGCTGTTCGATCACACCGCCGACGTTCATCAGTGCGATCCGGTCGGCGACGCGCAACGCTTCGTCGACGTCGTGGGTGACGAGGACGATCGTCTTGCGGACCTGCTGCTGCAGGTCGAGGAGCTCGTCCTGCAGGTTCTTGCGGACGATCGGGTCGACGGCCCCGAACGGTTCGTCCATCAGCAGGACGGGTGGGTCCGCGGCGAGCGCTCGGGCGACCCCGACGCGTTGCTGCTGCCCACCGGAGAGCTCGTCGGGAAAACGCTCGAGCAGCTCGTGGTCGAGTCCGACGAGCGTCGTCAGCTCCTCCACCCGTTCGCCGGTGCGTTCCTTGTCCCAGCCGAGCATCTTCGGCACGGTCGCGATGTTGCTGGCGATCGTGCGGTGAGGGAACAGCCCCACTTGCTGGATGACGTAGCCGATGCCGCGTCGGAGTTCCTGGGCGGACTGCTGCATCACATCGGTGCCGTTGATCTCGATGACCCCCGAGGTCGGCTCGACCAACCGGTTGATCATCCGCAACGTCGTGGTCTTGCCGCACCCCGAAGGGCCGAGCAGCGCCATGATCGAACCCTCCTCGATGTCGAGGAACAGATTGTCGACGGCGGCACCCGTGGCCCCGTCGAACTGCTTGGTCACCCCGATCAGGCGAATGGCGCTGTTCGTCATGTCGTCATCAGCCATGTGGCTCCTTCCGGGGTGTCACGGACTTCGATGCCTGCATCGGCGAGATGGTCGCGGATGGCGTCGGACACGACAAAAGCGCCCTCGGCGCGAGCGACGACCCTGGCGGCGAGCGCGGCGTTGACGACCGGGCCGACGACGTCGCGGATGTCTCGCAGACCGTCGGTGGCGGCACCACCGAGTCGGACGATCATCGATCGCAGCGCCGCTCGGGCCCGATCGAGATCATCGGACTGCAGGGTGTCGCGCGACCATTCGACGATGTCGGTCTCGAGCTGCAGGATTGCCGCGACGGCGCCATTGGCATCGCCGGCCTCCAGCGCGGACTCGAACGAGGCCTCTCGCGTCCGAGCGGCGGTCCCCAGCGAGTCGATCGGACTCGTCGGCTCGGCTGCCTCGCGACGGGATGGCTCGGTGTGCCCGGTCGAAGTGGACGAGGTCGTGGCCGCGAACGAGGTGGGGGTGGCGCCCATGCTGTCGCCAGCGCTGCGCAGCACGTCGACCGGCACGGTCGCACCATGTTCGATGCGCACCGACCGTCCGTCGCGTCGCAAGGTCAGGCCGCCCTTGCCGACGATCTGGGCGGTGTCGGCATCGATGTCGATGACCACGCCGGTGTGCTCGTCGACGCCGAGCACGAACGCATCGCCGGGAAGGTCGTCTTCGAGCATCGCGAGGCGGCGCTCGCCGAGATAGCAGAAACGCGTGTCGTGGTTTCCGCCCTCCTTGTTGTCGTAGTGGGGGATCACCGCAACGCGCAGCCCGATCTCGCTCAGCAGGTCGAGCCCGTCGAGCCAGACCGGGTCCAGACCGACCTTGTAGATCTCGTAGACCGGCACCGTCGACACCCCGAGCGTGAGTGCCGCAGCCGAGGCGAACACGACGGCGCCGCCCGATCGGAGCTTGTCGCCCAGCGCGTCGGGTACCGCTGTCGACCGCCATTGTTCGAGCGTGTAGGTCGGGCTCCCCGGCCCAGCGAAGACCCAGTCGGCACTGCGGATGCGAGCGACCCCACGTTCGATCGCCACCACGTCGGCGCCTGCGGTGCGGCCCAGACCGGCGACATCGACGGTCCGGCCGATCGCATCGCGGAAGTACTCGATCGCCTTGTCCGCCAGGATCGGAGCGTTCTCCTGGAATCCGAACGGCGTGTCGAGGAGCAGCGCGTCGACGTCGTCGCCGAGCCGAGCGAAGATCTCCCGGTGCGGCACCTTCATCGTCGGAGCCGTCTCGCCCGACCCCATGATCGCGAGGATCCGCGGGTTCGTCATGTGGTCGCTCCAGCCGTGTCGACGGAGAACTCGTGGAGCAGCTCGGCAACCGCGTCAGGCTGCTCGGCGTGGACGTCATGGTGCGCGGGGCTGAACCAGACCGCTCGGCCGTTCGGGAGCGCCGCGACCGCTGCGTCGACAGCGTCGTGCTTGGAGTGGCTCCACGCAACGTCGCCGGTGTCGGCGCCGACGAGCAGCACCGGCACGTCGATCATCGGGTAGCGCGAGCTGGGCTCGTGCTCCCACAGCCCTCGCAGCACCGCCATGTGGCGGTCGAAGGTCAGCCACGGTGACACGGTGCCGTCGTCGTGGACCTCGAAGTTGGCGAGCGTGCCGCGGCGACCCTCCTCGGGCCAGTCGCCGGCCGACGTCTGGAGCCAATTCGAGATCTGGCTGAGCGCGGTTCCTGCGAGCGGCGGGGGAGCGAGCGCGGACGCCGCATCGTGCCAGTCGGGGTGGCGTCGCCGGAGGTCGATGAACCCTCCGTCGATGCATGCGATCGCGCTGACATCGGCTGGGTGGCGTGCGGCCAGTTCGAGCACGACATTGCCGCCCCATGACTGCCCGACGGCGATCGGACGCTGCATGCCCAGCTCGTCGATCAGCAGGTGGAGGTCGTCGGCCACTGTGGCCATGTCGTAGCCGTCGTCGGGCTTCGACGACTGCCCATGGCCACGTAGGTCGACCGAGACGACATGGTGCCCGAGGGCGCTCAAGCGGCGGGCGACGCCGTCCCAGAGCCTGGCATTCGACGCGAGGCCGTGGACGAGCAGCAGCGGTGGCAGCCCTGGGGGCACATCGGGGTCGGCGGTGTCGTTTCCGGCCCAGTCGATGACGTGGACCTCGACCCCCGATTCGAGCGCGATCCACTGGTGGCCGAGGCCGTCTGCAAACCTCGCCCGCGCATCGGGGTCGCGGCCGGATGCGGACATCACCGCGACCCTACTGGACGGTGTCAGGGTCAGACAGGGCCGTTGTACGTCAGGACGAGGTCGCGGTCGGCGGTGTGAATGGCGAGCCGTTCTCGTGGGCGTGCATTCGTGTGCCGAGCTCTCGCCTGTTTGTGGTGGGGCCTCGACGGTGGCGCCACCTGGGTCGATCGTGAATGCCGCTACTCGGTTGATCGCGTGTTGCAAGCAGGTCGCAACTAGCATCGCGATGGTGACACACGTGCAGGTTCAGTCGGTTCGGCGGGCGGCGACACTCGCCGTGGGCGTCGCCTTCATCGCGGCGGCGGTCGGATGTTCCGACGGTGGCTCGGACGAGGGGAGCGAGGGGAGAGACGACCGCCTGCAGGTCGTGACCACCGTGGCGCCAGTGACGTCGATCGCCGCCAATGTGATCGGTGACTGCGCCGAGATCACCGGTCTGGTCCCCGAGGGCACCAACTCGCACACGTTCGAACCGCCGCCGTCAGCGGCGGAGACGATGACCACCGCTGACGTGGTGTTCATCAACGGACTCCAGCTCGAGGAGCCGACCAAGAGCCTCGCGCAGGCACATGTCGCCGACGGCGTCCCCATCGTGGAACTCGGCGATCTGACGATCTCGCCCGACGAGTATCGCTACGACTTCTCGTTCCCGGAGGACGGCGGCAAGCCGAACCCACACCTGTGGACCGATCCGACGCTCGTGAAGGTCTACGCCGACATCGTGCGCGACACGATGAGTGAGATCGATCCGGACTGTGCGGAGGACTACGACGCGAACTTCGAGGAGTTCGCCGCACTCGTCGACGACTTCGACGAGTCGATCCGTGCGTCGTTCGACACGATCCCGGACGAACAACGCAAGCTCGTCACATACCACGACGCCTACGCCTACTTCGCCGACACCTACGGCTGGAACGTCATCGGCGCAGTGCAGCCGGCCGACTTCGGCGACCCGACCCCGCGCGACATCGTCGATCTCATCGACCAGATCGAAGCGGAGAACGTCACCGCAGTGTTCGGGTCCGAGGTGTTCCCGTCGACCGTGCTCGAACAGATCGCCGCAGAGACGGGGGCGGTCTACGTCGACGACCTGCGCGATGACGACCTCCCCGGCGCGCCGGGCGATGCAGAACACTCGTGGCTCGGCCTGATGCGCTTCAACTTCATCACGATGACCGAGGCACTCGGCGGAGACGCCACGACGCTCCGGGCGTTCGAGATCCGCGACGTCGTGCCCGACGAGGCGACCTACCCGCAATGAGCCCAGCGACCGAGTCGGACTCCGGATTGATCACCGTCTCGAGTCTGTCGGTCCGCTATCAGACAGGACCGCCGGTGCTGGTCGATGTCGACCTCGCGGTCGCGTCCGGCGACCTCATCGGCATCGTGGGCCCATCAGGGTCCGGAAAGTCGACGCTGCTCAAGGCGATGCTCGGCACCGTCTCGCCGTCGGCGGGCTCGGTGCGGCGGGCCGCCGGGTTGGCGGTGGGACTCGTCCCGCAGGTCGAGACGATCGACTGGAACTTTCCGGTCACCGTCGCTGAGTGTGTCGGCATGGCGCGGGCGCGGGGGCTGCGTCTCCCGTGGATCTCCAAGCAGGAACGGGCCGAGATCGCCCAGGTCCTCGAGCGGCTCGGGCTCGATGGGCTCGGTGCTCGTCACATCCGTGAGTTGTCGGGAGGGCAGCAGCAGCGTGTGTTCCTCGCCCGAGCGTTGTTCACGAATGCCAGCGTCATCTTCCTCGACGAGCCGACATCGGGTCTCGACGTGCGCACGCGCCACGACGTGCTGCACTTGCTCGACGATCTCAACGCCGACGGCCTGACGATCGTGTTGACCACCCATGATCTCAATGGCATCGCCGCGCACTTGCCGACGGTCGTGTGCCTCAACCGTTCGGTGATCGGCGCTGGGACGCCTGCGGAGGTGTTGGTGCCCGATGTGCTCGAACGCACCTACGGCTCCCCGATGGACGTCCTCGAACATGGCGGGATGCGCGTCGTGATCGACGCGCCGATGAACCAGACGCTGCGGGGCTCGGCGTGAGCATCGACGAACTCGTGCGTCCGTTCGAGTTCGAGTTCTTCCGCAACGGGCTGTACGTGGCGACCATCGCCGGCGCGTTGTGCGGCGTCGTCGGGTGCTACGTGGTGCTGCGCAACATGAGTTACATCGGCCACGGACTGTCGCATTCGATCTTCGGCGGCTACGCCGTTGCGGGGCTCGCGGGCATCAACCTCTTCCTCGGTGCCGGGATCTGGGGTGTCGTGACGGCGCTCGCCGTGGGCGGAATCGTCCGTCGTCGTCCGATCGGTTCGGACGCGGCGATCGGAGTCGTCACCACCGCGTCGTTCGCGCTCGGGTTGGCGCTCGTCCAGATCTACGGCTCGCCGGGGCGAAATGCCGACGCGCTCTTGTTCGGCAACGTGCTCGGCGTGACGACCGCCGACGTCTGGCTGATCGTCGGCGTGGCGGTCGCGACCGGCATCGTGATCTTCGGGTTCTACCGCCCACTGCTGTTCACGACGTTCGATCCACAGGTGGCCGCCGCGACCGGGGTGCGAACCGCATGGATCGATGCGCTGCTGATGGTCGTGCTGTCGGCGACGGTGCTGGCGACGATGAGCGTCATGGGCGTGACGCTGATTGCTGCGACGCTCGTGATCCCCGCGGTCGTCGCCCGGATGTTGACCGACAGCTTCGCCAAGATGCTCTGGCTGTCGGCGCTCATCGGAGCGATCAGCGGCTTCGTCGGCATGAACGCCAGCTATCACCTCGACGTGGCGTCCGGCCCCACGATCGTGCTCGTCGCCGCCTCGTTCTTCATCGTGGCCTTCGTCGCCGGCGGTCGTCTCCGAGGCCGCGCCGGCAACCTCTCCCACGTCCACTGAGTGTTACATCAGGGGTCTGACCCCTGATGTAACACTTGGTGGAACGGTCAGGCGGCGCGGAGGGCGGCCATGACGGCGGCCCAGCGGTCGGGGTCGCTCGCGTACGGCGCGTAGAAACTGAGCCGCTGGATGACGTCGCCATAGCGGGTCGAGAGCTCCGGAGCGATGTCCTCCGGTGCGCCGACGACGGCGAACGTGTTGAGGATCTCGTCGTCGATCAGCGTGCCCATCTTTGCCCATTCGCCCTGCTTGGAGAGAGCGTTGAGCTCGTCTTGCAGCCCGCCCCAGCCGTGCGCTTCGAGGACCTTTCGGTAGGCCGGCGTCGATCCGTAGAACGCGATCTGCTGACGGGTGCCCGTCGCGGCTGCCTCCAGCTCCTCGTCGTTGTTGCCGGTGACGACGAACGACGGCCCCACGATCTCGAAGCCCTCCATGGTCTTGCCGGCCTTGGCACGCCCGCGTTCGAGCGCGGGGATCGTGACCTCCCGGAGGTACTTCTCCGTGGTGAATCCGTGGCAGATGAACCCGTCGCAGACCTCGCC
>JBAWHL010000461.1:0-7285 GCA_049593815.1 Ilumatobacteraceae bacterium
ATGCTCGGGCACGCGTCGATCTCGACGACGCAGATCTACACCAAGGTCAGCCAGGAACGTCTGTGGGACGTGTACCGGTCGGCGCATCCGCGCGCCACACTGATCCGGTGACCTCGACACCGGTGCGCGCTGCAGCTTCCAAGGTGTGGCACCTCGCGGCCCGATTCTTCACGTCGCTGTCACCGGCGCCCGCATCGGCGGAGGATCAGGCCTGGGTGGCGCAGTACCTCCTCCCCGGCGAACAGGCGCTGTGGGCGCAGATGTCCAACCAGGACCACCGGCACTGCGCGGCGGTCGGGCGACGATTCGTCGAGGCTCGGCCGGAGGCGACCCGGGCCGAGATCGCTGGGGCGATCCTCCACGACGTCGGCAAGATCGAATGCGATCTGGGCACGTTCAGTCGGGTGGTCGCCACGATCGTCGGGCCGAGGACGGCGGCGTTCGCCGCGTATCACGACCACGAGGCGATCGGAGCGGAGATGGCGCGCCAGGCCGGTTCCGAGCCGGAGACGGTCGAACTGATCGCCGGCGCCGGCCCGGCCTTCGCCGCCCTCGTCGCCTCTGACCACGCCTGACCCGGCCGGTCTTGGCCGCGAGGTACCGGAGCGTTGACAAACGGTTGCGCTTGACAAACGGTTGCGGTACCGTGACGGCATGTCGATCGTCGAGTCACTGACCAAGGACGTGATCCTCCGATCAGGGGGCGACGCCGATGTCCTGCGCAAGATCGTCGATCGACTCGATCACGAGTTGAACGCCAGCCCGCTGCAACGAACGATGCGCTTGTGGGACCTCACGGCCACACAGATCGGGCAGATGTTCGGCATCAGCCGGCAAGCCGCATCGAAATGGCTCGCCGATGGTCCGCCGGCGACCCGCCGCGATCAGGTCGCCGCGCTCGGAGCGGCGACCGACCTCCTCGATCAGTGGGTCAAGCGGGAACGCATCCCAGCGGTGGTGCGTCGTCCGGTCGCTGTGCTCGACGGTCGGACCCGCCTCGAGGTCGCACTCGCGGGAGAGTTCGAGGCGCTGCGTGACGAACTGCGTGACACCTTCGACCTGACCCGCATCGCTCCATGATCACGACGCACGTGCCCGACGGCCACGTGTGGCTCCGCCTGACCCGTCCCGACTATGCCGATCCCTTCGACACGGCCTACGCACAGCGCGCCGGTGGACGCTGGAACCCGCCCGATTCGTGGCCGACCCTGTACCTCAACGACGACCTGGTCACGGTGCACGCCCAGGTCCGGCACATGTTCACCGGCCGCGGCATCGAGCCCGCGGACCTCGACGACGATGCGCCGATTCGATTGGCGGCGGCCACGTTGCCGGGTCGTCAACAGGTGGCGGACGTCGTGAGCCCCGAGGGCGTCTCGAGCGTGGGGCTGCCCGACAGCTACCCGCTCGACTCGGACGGTCACCTGATCGATCATGCGACCACGCAGGTCGTCGGTGTGACCGCGCACGATTCGGGTCTCCGAGGGGTGTGGTGCCGGTCGGCGGCGTTGGTCGGCAGGGAACTCGCGTGGTTTCCCGCCGCACGATCCACAGCGCGTCCCACCTGGACCGTCCCCCTGCCGTTCGGTGCGTGGCGGCATGCGGCCACGCTGGCCGACGTCAGCCCCTGAGTGGGAGCTGCTCAGGCCGAGTCGCCACGGATGGCAGCACCCGTCGCACCCGGCGATGGTTGACCACGGCACGGAGGAGCATCCAGACGATCAAACCGATCCAGATGCCGGCGATCCCGATCGACGGGACGGCCAGCACCGCGATGGCGATCGGAACGACGGCGACGAGGTACCCGAACGCGGCCACCCCCAAGAAGCGGTAGTCGCCCGCACCGATCAGGATGCCGTCGCCGGCGAACGCGACAGCGCCGGGGAGGAGGAGCGCGGCGAGGAACAACAGCGCGGGCGTCGCCCGGTCGAGCACCGCGCCGTCGTTGGAGAACACGTGGGGCAGCACCGGTGACAGCAGCGCGAGGATCACCGCGATCGCGGCTGCCGCGAGAAACGACAGCAGGAAGACCCGGTCGCCGATCAGCCGGGCCTGACCGCCCCCGTTGCCGAGGTCCTCTGCGACCAGGGTCTGCGCCGGTACCGACAGCGCATCGAGCACGAGCGCGAGGAAGAGGAACATCGTCATGGCGACCTGGTGGGACGCGAGGGTCGAGTCGTCGACGCGTGCCGCGATGGCCGTCGCCCCGGTGAAGACGGCCAGCATCGAACCCACGCGGAGCAACAGATGGCGCCCTGCAGTCAGCAGGGGCGCCATCTCCGTCCAGTTCGGACGTCGATGGCGCGCGGGGACGAGTCGGGGGCGGATCACCACGATGAAGGCGATGCCCGCACCCGTCTGCGCGATCACCGTCGACCAGGCTGCGCCGGCGATCCCCATGTCGAAGCCGAGGACCAGCACCAGTTCGATCACGAGGTTGGCGACGTTCGACAGCACGAGGATCACCAGCGGGGTCCGGTAGTCCGACGCGCCACGCTGCATGCCCTGGACGGCCAGGGTCAGGAGCACGAACGGCACACCGAATGCAGAGATCTGGAGGTACTCGACGGCATGTCGGAGGACCTCTCCCTCGGCACCGAGGAGGCTGGCCATGGGCTGCGCTCCGAACACGAGCGCCGGGACGGCGACGACGGCGACGAACATCGACAACCAGATCGCCTGCACCCCGACGTCGGCAGCCGATGCCGGCTCGCCGGCACCGAGGCGACTCGCGACGCGCTGGGTGGTGCCGTAGGTCAAGAAGTTCGAGCCGGCGACGACGAGGGCGAGCACGGCAGCCGCCACGGCGAGCCCAGCGAGTTGGTCGGTGCCCAGCCGACCGACGATCGCGGTGTCGACCAGCCGGTACAACGGTTCGACCGCGAGCGTGCCCAATGCCGGGATGCCGAGCGCGATGATCCGCCGATCGATCGGGTTTGTCCTCGGCATCAGTGCGGGACCGGGCTGAAGCGTGCCGTGTACTCCCAGCGCCACCCACGGATCTCGTCGAGCGCAAAACCGTGGGGCTCGACCAGCGCCGGCAGAGCGGTGCGGGAGATGAAGTCGCTGTCTCGCCGGCTCTCGGCGAAGAGGGCGAGACCGCCGGGTCGCAGCACGCGGCGGCACTCGGACAGGAAACGCTCGGATTCGGGGATCTCGCCGAGCATCAGCACGACGAGGACCGCATCGAACGAGGCCGTGGCGAACGGCAACCGGGTCGCATCGAGCTGCACGAATCGGACGTTGTCGTGGGACACCAGTCGTTCCTGCGCCACACGCAGCATCTCGAACTGCAGGTCAGCGAGTACTGCGGTGCCGCTGGGCACGGCGCCGGCCAGCGTGGGGCTGAAGTAGCCGGGTCCGCACCCGACCTCGAGCACGGTGGCGTCGCCGGCCAGGCCGAGGGCGTCGATGACACGTCGTGGCGGCTG
This sequence comes from Ilumatobacteraceae bacterium, assembly GCA_049593815.1. Taxonomy (GTDB): domain Bacteria; phylum Actinomycetota; class Acidimicrobiia; order Acidimicrobiales; family Ilumatobacteraceae; genus Sva-07. Next base: position 3,432 of record JBAWHL010000461.1, read on the forward strand.
CACGAGGCGACGCGCCGGGTTGAGCAGCGAACGAGCCTTCGAGGCCGGGAAGACCTTGCCCCGCTCGGTGCCGTACTCGGCCGTCATCGACTGCCAGGACTCACGGGTGCGCGGGGAGCAGACCGATGTTGTGTTGGGCGCGATCGAGGGTGCATGCGGCCACCTCGCGGGCCTTGTCGGCGCCGACGCGCAGCAACCGGGCGAGTTCGCCGGGGTCGTCCATGAGCTCCAGGTAGCGCTGACGGATCGGTTCGAGTGCAGCGACCACCGCTTCGCCCGTGTCGACCTTGAGGGCGCCGTACTGCTCGTACTGCTCGGCGACCTCGACCGCGGTCCGTCCGGTGACCGCGGCGTTGATCTCCAACAGGTTGGCGATGCCCGGCTTCTCGGCGCGGTCGTAGCGCACGGCGTCGGGGCCGGTGTCCGAGTCGGTGACCGCACGCTTGAACTTCTTCATGACCACCTTGGGATCGTCGATCAGGTAGACGCAGCCGGCGTCGGAGTCGTCGGACTTCGACATCTTCGACGTCGGGTCCTGCAGGCTCATGACACGCGCCCCGACGGCGGGGGTGACCGCCTCGGGGACGACGAAGGTCTCGCCGAAGCGATGGTTGAAGCGAATGGCGACGTCGCGCGTGATCTCGACGTGCTGGCGCTGATCGTCACCGACGGGGACGTGGTTCGCGTCGTACAGCACGATGTCTGCCGCCTGCAGGGCGGGGTACGTGAACAGCCCAGCGGAGATGAACTGGTTCTCGCGCTTGGCGGACTTGTCCTTGAACTGCGTCATGCGTGACAGCTCGCCGAAGCTCACCGTGCACTCCATGATCCAGCCGAGCTGGTTGTGCTCGGGGACGTGGCTCTGCACGAACACCGTGGACGCCTCCGGATCGAGCCCGATGGCGAAGAACATCGCCGCGAGCTCGACCGTCAGCTTGCCGATCACACCGGGTTCCTCGGTCACCGTCAGGGCGTGGAGGTCGACGATGCCGTGGAATGCGTCGCACTCGTGCTGGCCGGCGACCCAGTTCCGCAAGGCCCCCAGATAACTGCCGAGGTGCACATCGCCAGTCGGCTGCATGCACGACAGGACGCGAGGGAGGTCGGAGGGCCCGGTGGGCGAGAGGGAATTCGGGGGAGTTGCGGTCACGGCTGCCGACGATACCCCGTCGTCACGAGGCCGCTCCGGTAGGTTGGGCACCGATGGCCATGGATGTCTCCACCCCTGTGTACGAGGGCCCGTTCGACATGCTCCTGCAGTTGATTCTGCGCGAGCAGGTCGACATCTACGAGGTCAATCTCTCCCACATCGTCGACGCGTATCTGACCGAGATCGAGCGGATGCACGATCTCGACCTCGACGTCGCGACCGGCTTCCTCCTGATCGCGGCGACGTTGGTCGAGTTGAAGGCGCGCCGCCTGCTGCCGAACACCGGCGACATCGACCTCGACGACGAGCTCGCACTGTGGGAGGAGCGTGACATGCTGCTCGCCCGCCTGCTCGAAGCCAAGACGTTCAAGGACGTCGCCCAGATCTTCTCCCGGCTCGCCGACGACGCCGACCTGTCGTTCCCGAGGGTCGTCGGGCCCGACGAGCGGTTCGCCGCTGTCGTTCCCGACATGCTGGAGGGGACCTCGGTCACCCGGCTGCGCAATGCCGCGATCAGCGCCCTCACGCCCCGGCCGGTGCCGACCGTCGATCTCTTCCACGTCAACCCGATCACGACCACCGTCGCCGATGCCGTCGCCGAACTGCTCGACGAGCTGCCTCGCGCCGGACGGATCACGTTCCGGCGGCTCACGGCCGACTTCGCCGAACGGATCGAAGTGATCATCCGGTTCCTCGCGGTGCTCGAGCTGTACAAGCAGGGCGCGGTGGAGATCGACCAGCCGGCCCGGTTCGGTGACATCGAGATCGAGTGGACGGCCGACCCCGACTTCGACACGGCCTCGGTGCTCATCGACGCCTACGAGGGCTGACGCGACGATGACCGAGGACTTCCACGAACAGAGCGAACTCGGTGCTGCCGACACGACCGGCACCGCCGTCGAGGAGTTCAAGCGAGCGATCGAGGCGATCGTCCTCGTCGCCCACGACCCGGTGCCAGCAGAGCTGCTCGCACAACTGCTCGAAGAACCGACCGTGATGATCGAACAGTGGTGTGAGGAACTCGCCGCCGGGTACGTCGAGGCCGCCAACGGATTCGAACTGGTCCACATCGCTGGCGGATGGCGTTACCAGACCGCCGCGGACCTCACGCCCTACGTCGAGCGGTTCCTGCTCCACGATCAACGCGCCCGTCTGTCCGGTGCCGCGTTGGAGACGTTGGCGATCGTCGCCTACAAGCAGCCGATCTCGCGCAGCCAGATCGCGTCGATTCGCGGCGTCGATCCCGACGGTGTACTGCGCACACTCCAAGCGCGTGGCTACATCGACGAGGTGGGGCGCGACAACGGCCCGGGCCAGGCGATCCTGTTCGGAACCACGGCCTCGTTCCTGGAGAAGCTGGGCCTGGCATCGCTCGACGACCTGCCGCCGATCGCCGAGTTCATTCCGGGTGCCGACGTGGTCGAAGCGCTCGAAGTCGGATTGCGGGTCACCCCGGTGATCGACGTGTCGACGGCCACGGTGCCCGACGAACCAACGGAGACGCCAGCGGACACACCGGCCGACGGGCCGACTCACGACGCACCGTTCGAACCGTGAGCGACCTCACCCCGGAACCGCCGCTGTGGGAACAGATGGCGCAGCAGAGTGCCGCGCTCCCACAAGGGGAGCGGCTCCAGAAGGTGCTCGCCGCGACGGGCTACGGCAGCCGCCGCGTGTGCGAGGACCTCATTGCCGAGGGACGGGTGACCGTCAACGGTGAGGTGGCGATCCTCGGGCGCCGAGTCGAGGTCGACAACGACCTCGTCGAGGTCGACGGTGCGCCCATCGGCGTGCGTCCCGAGCTCGTCTACTACCTCCTGAACAAGCCGATCGGTGTCGTGACGACCGCTCGCGACACGCATCGGCGGCCCACGGTGGTCGAACTCGTCCCGACCGACCCCCGCGTGTTCTCCGTCGGTCGCCTCGACGTCGACACCGAAGGCCTGCTGCTGATGACCAACGACGGCGACCTGGCCAACCGCATCTCACACCCGTCGCACGGCATCGAGAAGGAGTATCTCGTCGAGGTGGACGGCGGCAAGGTGCCCGCCGGAGCGCTTCGTCGACTGCGCGACGGTGTCGAACTCGACGACGGGCTGACCGCACCGGCGCGTGTCTCGCAACCCGAACCCGGAATCCTGCGGCTGGTGATCCACGAGGGCCGCAACCGTCAGGTCCGTCGAATGTGCGATGCCGTCGGTCACCCGGTCAGCCGACTGGTGCGTACCCGGATCGGCCCGCTGAGCGACCGCTCGCTGCGTCCCGGGACCTGGCGCGAGCTCACCACCGACGAGTGGCGGGCGTTGACCGCGGCGGTTGCCGAAGCCAACGAACAATCCGCAGCGCCCGGCGAACCGGCCAGCGGTACGATCGAACCCCGTGACTGACGCACCACCGACCGGGAACACACCTCGCCGGGCGAACGTCATCGGCCTCGGGCTGATCGGTGGGTCGGTCGGACTCGCGCTGCGTCAGCGGGGCTGGCACGTGACCGGCGACGACGTCGATCGCGGTGTCGCCGAACTCGCGCTCGAGCGTGGCGTCGTCGATGCCTGCGGGCTCGATGTCGATGCCGAGATCACCTTCGTGGCCGTTCCGGTGCTCGCATCGGTCGACCAGGTCAAGCGGGCACTGTCGGAGACGAACGGGGCGGTGACCGATGTCGGCAGCGTCAAGGCGCCGATCTGCGCAGCCCACGAGGACT
>JBAWHL010000462.1:0-4054 GCA_049593815.1 Ilumatobacteraceae bacterium
GAGCGAAGGAGCGCATCATGAGCTTCCGCGACGACTTCGGCTCCTGGGACCCGCGGCGCCAGCGCCCGGAGCTCTGGAACCTGTACAACGGCCGCCTGCGCAAGGGAGAGCACGTGCGCGTGTTCCCGATCTCCAACTGGACCGAGCTCGACGTGTGGCAGTACATCGCCGAGGAGCAGCTCGAGGTCCCGAACATCTACTTCTCCCACGAGCGAGAGGTCTTCGCGCGTGACGGGATGCTCTACGCGACCTCCGACCACATGGAGCTGATGGACGGTGAGGAGCCGTTCACGACCCGGGTCCGCTACCGGACGGTCGGGGACATGAGCTGCACGGGCGCGGTGCAGTCCGACGCCCCCGATCTGGAGAGCGTCGTGTCCGAGATCGCCGCCACCCGGATCACCGAGCGGGGCGAGACCCGTGCCGACGACCGCGTCAGCGAAGCCGCGATGGAAGACCGCAAGGTCGCGGGGTACTTCTAGTCATGGACCTCCTGAGACTCGCCACCGCGGGCTCCGTCGACGACGGCAAGTCCACCCTCATCGGCCGCCTGCTCTACGAAACACACCTCGTGTTCGAGGACCACCTCGCCGCACTCGAAGCCGACTCGGCGAAGGTCGGGACCCAGGGCGGCGACCTCGACTTCGCGCTGCTTCTCGACGGCCTCACCGCCGAGCGAGAGCAGGGCATCACGATCGACGTCGCCTACCGGTTCTTCTCGACCGAACGCCGCAAGTTCATCGTCGCCGACACGCCCGGCCACGAGCAGTACACGCGCAACATGGTCACGGGCGCCTCGACCGCCGACGTGGCGATCATCCTCGTCGACGCCCGTAAGGGCGTGCTCACCCAGACCCGCCGCCACAGCTACCTCGTGTCGCTGCTCGGCATCAAGCGCGTCGTCGTGGCCATCAACAAGATGGACCTCACCGACTACTCCCAGGACGTGTTCAGTTCGATCGAGGAGGAGTATCGCGACTTCGCCGGTCGCATCGGCCTCGACGACATCACGTTCATCCCGCTGTCGGCCCTCAAGGGCGACAACATCGTCGAGACCAGCGCCAACACACCCTGGTACCACGGCCCGACGCTGCTGGGATTCCTCGAGACGGTCCCCGTCGACGACGACCTCGCCGAGCAGCCGTTCCGCATGCCGGTGCAGTGGGTCAACCGCCCGAACCTCGACTTCCGTGGGTTCTCCGGTCGCATCGTCGGCGGCACGATCCGCCCCGGTGACCCGATCCGCGTGCTGCCGGCGGGCACCACGAGCACCGTCGCTCGCATCGTCACGATGGACGGTGACCTCGACGAAGCCATCGCCGGCCAGTCGGTCACCATCACCCTCGCCGACGAGATCGACGCCAGCCGCGGCGACGTGATCTGCGGCGGCGACGACCCCGCGGAAGTCGCCGACCAGTTCGAAGCGCACATCGTGTGGATGCACGAGGACGAGATGCTGCCGGGCCGGCCGTACCTCATCAAGATCGGCGCCCGCACCGTCAGTGCCACGATCTCGCCCCCCAAGTACCGGGTCGACATCAACAACCTCGACCACCTCGCGGCGAACACGCTCGAACTCAACGAGATCGGGGTCTGCAACGTCAGCCTCGATCGGCCGATCCCGTTCGACCCATACTCGACGAACCGCGACACCGGTGGCTTCATCGTCATCGACAAGCTGACCAACGTCACCGTCGGCGCCGGCCTGCTGCACTTCGCGCTGCGCCGCTCCCACAACATCCACTGGCAAGACGTCAAGGTCGACAAGACCGCTCGCGCCGGACAGAACGATCACGGCCCCGCAGTCGTGTGGCTGACCGGACTGTCGGGCTCGGGCAAGTCGACGATCGCCAACATCGTCGAGTCCAAGCTGCACACCCTCGGTGTACGCACGTATCTGCTCGACGGCGACAACGTCCGGCACGGCCTCAACCGCGACCTGGGCTTCACCGACGCCGACCGAGTCGAGAACATCCGCCGCATCGCCGAGGTGTCGGCGCTGATGGTCGACGCCGGGCTCGTCGTGCTCGTGTCGTTCATCTCTCCGTTCCGCGCCGAGCGTCAACTCGCGCGCGAGAGCGTGGAGGACGGCGAGTTCATCGAGGTGTTCGTCGACACGCCGCTGGAGCTCGCGGAACAGCGCGACCCGAAGGGCCTCTACGCGAAGGCTCGTCGAGGCGAACTGTCGAACTTCACCGGCATCGACTCGCCCTACGAGGCACCCGAGTCGGCCGAGGTCCGCATCGACACGGCCGCGACGTCAGCCGAAGACGCCGCCGACGAAATCATCGCCGCGCTTCGCGCCCGCTCGATCATCCAACGCTGACGCCGGCACCGCTCACGCATCACTCGAGAGTTGCCCCGTCGTGGCGCGAGCCGTCACGAATCGGGCACATCTCGGGGAGTGCGGGGTTTGGTCGTGTGGGCGAGGGCGTGGCTGACGCCGAGTGCCAGGGCGAACGAGACCGGGGCGGCGATGGCGACAGCGATGAGGGCGGGGCCGACGGTGGGCTCGATGGCACCGGTGCGGGCGACGGCGACGCTCGCGGTGGCGCCGATGACGACGATCACCCATTGCACGTGTTCAGGCTGCTGGCGAATGTTCGGGCGCACGAGGCTCAGCAACGGGACGAGCACGACCGGCCAGAACGCGAACAGGGTGCCGACGATCGCCGACCATCGGCCGGTCGCGCCATACAGGCCGGACCACAACACGAGTGCGGCGAGCAGGAACAGCACACCGTCCGGCATCCGGCGCCGGATCGCCACCTCGACCGCCGCGAGACCGAACACGACGATCCAGATCGACGGCATCTGATCGGTCTCGGGCACACATCCGTAGATCGCCACGCTGGCCGCGCCGAGCGTGAGCACTCGTGCCCCCGGTGTCGGCAACCACCAGGCCAGCGGCTCGACGTCCGTCCGTTCCGTGATCCCCGCACGCTACTTCGCCCACCCCACTCGCCGTTCGAGTCCCAACCCTCCGGAAAATGCGCCGTTCGTCGCGCTGGGCGCCACGAATCCGTCAAATTTCGGGGTGTTGGCGAGGCGGGTGGGTGCAGCGGGGGCTCGGGTGGGCGGGGTGCGGTGGGGTGGTGACGGTGGGAGTGGCACACTGCGGACGTGGAGGGTCGACGCATCGTCAAGCAGGCGTTGGGTGCCGTGGATCGGTTGCGGCCGACTCGCTCCGGCGTGACGGTGCTGATCTACCACCGTGTCGGCGGTCGGTCGGGGAGTGAGGTCGATCTCGACGTCGAGGTGTTCCGGGCCCAACTCGAACACCTTCGCCGCGAGCACGAGGTGATCAGCCTCGACGAGGCCGCGGTGCGACTGGGGTCCGAACCCGGGGACGGGGACGATCGCTCCGCCGTCGTGATCACCGTCGACGATGGCACGGCCGACTTCAGCGAGCACCTGGTTCCCGCCCTCATCGGCGCCGATCTGCCCGCGACGCTCTACGTGGCCACGTCGTTCGTCGAGACCGGAACGCCTTTTCCGTGGGGTGCACCCCCGCTGACCTGGGCGGACATCCGCGACGCCACGTCGACCGGGCTCGTCACGATCGGTTCGCACACCCACACCCACCGGTTGCTCGACCGGGCCGAGCCCACAATCGTCGACGACGAACTCGACCGGTCGATCGAGCTCATCGGCGAGCACCTCGGAGCGGCGCCTCGCCACTTCGCCTACCCGAAGGCGGTTCCCGGATCGTCGACTGCCGCAGCCGCCGTCCGCCGCCGGTTCGACACGGCGGCGATCGCAGGAAGCAGGGTGAACCGGCCCGGCTCGACCGACCTGCACGCGTTGGCGCGCACTCCGGTGCAGCGCAACGACGGGCTCGACTTCTTCGCCATGAAGGCAGCGGGAGGCGGACGTACCGAAGGCGACATCCGAGCGCTGCTGGCGCGCGTCAAGTATCGACGCTCGACGACATGAACGCGGCCGACCCCGCTGCTGCCACGCTGCAGGTCGCTGCCGTCATGTCTCCGGTGCTGCCTGGCGGGAACCGATCCGAACCGCAGTCGCCCACGAACCCAACCGGGCTCGTCAGCCA
>JBAWHL010000463.1:0-4743 GCA_049593815.1 Ilumatobacteraceae bacterium
GCCGAACTCGGCAAGCTCTGCGTCGGCGACCTGATGGTCGGCAACCCCGACCGAATGGTGTACGGCGCCATGAACCTCGGCAACGTCATGGTGTCGATGCAGAACGGCCGGGCACAGCTGGCAGCCATCGACACGACCGCCTACCTGCCCAAGGTCGTCGAACCGAAGGATTGGTCGAAGTACGGCGGGTCCACCGGTGGCTTCAACAGCAACAGGTCGGCCACGGACAACCCTGGTGAGATCCTCGACGGATTCTTCGAGGTCCTCGTCGGACGACTCAAGCGCGGCACCCCGGACCAGGCGGGGCCACATCCGACGTGGGCCGTGATCGAGTCGACCTACAAGAACAACCGCGACCACTACTTCGCCAGTTTCGACTTCGGTTGGAACGACGCCCTGATCACCGCGATGTCGCTGTCACACGATCGCGACAAGATCGACGCGCTGGCGAGCCAATACGACGACCAAGACCTGTCAGGTGACACGCTGCTCGCCAATCTCAGCTACTTGGGGGCTCGCGCCGAGGGCAAGACCCACGACGAGTCGGTCGGGCGGTCGATGGCGATCTCCGCTGGTCAATGGCTCAAGTCGCTCGACATCGACAGGATGCAGCCATCGGGCTCGGACGCCCTTGCCGCGAAGTCGATGTCCACACCGAGCGGCAAATCGCTGCGCGCTGAAGTGGTCGCCATGCCCTCGCTTCCAACCGCGACGAACATGAAGTCCATCATCAGCAGGTACGGCGGTTCCCTCGGCGAGAAGGACTACGCCAGCCTCCAGAAGTGGCCCGCCGCGGTCACCAAGGCGCACGGCGAAGTCGATCAAGAGGTCAGCGCGACGAAGCAGCGGCGCAGTCGTCCGTTCGGCAAGAAGCAGGAGCAGCCCCGCAATCGCAGTGTCGTCAGCCACTACGTCGCACACGCGACTGCGATGGGTGCCGGCGGAGCACGCGTCGCCGATGCGGCGGGATACATCTGGCAGGTCTCGGACCAGGTCAACATGTTGAGCGGTGCCGATTTCCGCGGCAATGAGGCAAGCCCGGTCAAGTCCCTGATGTCACAGATGGGTGCGACCGTGCCCGTGCTGGCGACCCACATCAGCGCGTACAAGCGCCAGGTTCGAACTGCCGCGGCGACCATCCCGCAGACCAGCCATGGTGAGAACGCCGCGCTGGCCGCGAAGTTGCAGGAAGTCGACGCCTACCTCGACAGCGCCGTACAGAAGCTGGCGACCGTCAAGAAGCTGGATCTCCAGCGAGTGGCCGCTGGTGTGAAGTCGAATCCCGGCTGATCCACTCAGGCGGTGAGCGCGGCGCGCAGCGCCACCGCGCGCGTTGCTGCGACGTGGGCATCCTGCGCCGTCACCGTCAGGTGGCCCATCTTGCGACCGGGCCGAGGTTCGGCCTTGCCGTACAGGTGGAGCTTGGCCTCGGGGTCGGCGAAGACCGCCGACCAGTCCGGGTCACCGTCGGCCCACAGATCGCCGAGCAGGTTGACCATCGCGATCGCTGGAGCCGTGAGCGCCGTGGCCCCCAGGCCGAGTCCGCAGACCGCACGGACCTGTTGTTCGTACTGGCTCGTGGTCGACGCGTCCAGCGTCCAGTGGCCGCTGTTGTGCGGGCGCGGTGCCAGCTCGTTGACGAGCAGCTCTCCATCGACGACGAAGAACTCCACCGCGAGCACACCGACGAAGTCGAGCGCATCGGCGATCGCCATCGCCAGCCCGATCGCGCGATCGGCGAGCTCCGGTTCGACCTGCGCGGGCACGATGCTCACGTCGAGGATGCCCTCGACGTGCCGGTTCTCCGCGACCGGCCAGGCCTCGACGTCACCGGATGCCGTTCGGCCGACGATCACACTGAGTTCCATCTCCAGCTCGAGGAGCTGTTCGACGACGCACGCGACGCCGCCGAGGTCCGCCCATGCCGCGAGCGTCTCGACCTCACCGGACACGCGCCGTTGGCCCTTGCCGTCGTAGCCGAGTCGAGCGGTCTTGACGACGGCTCCGGAATCCACCGTTGCCCCGATGTTCGGCGGCACGTCGGTGCCGACCAACACGGCGTGCGGACCGACCGGAAAGCCATTGTCGACCAGGAACGCCTTCTCCGCGATGCGGTCCTGTGCGATCCTGACAGCGGAGGGCGAGGGAGCGACGCGGACATGCTCGGCGAGCTCGTCGAGCGCTGCCGCTGGCGGGTTCTCGAACTCCGTGGTGACCACCGCACAGTCGAACCCGAGACGTCGGAGCGCACCCGGGTCGTCGTACGCCGCGACGAGATGTTCGTTCGCCACCACGCCCGCTGGAGCGGACGGGTCGGGGTCGAGCACGATCGTGCGATACCCCATCGACGTTGCCGCCATCACGGCGTACCGCCCGAGCTGGCCACCGCCGAGCATGCCGATGGTGGCCGGTGGGAGGATCGAGGAGGAGGTCACCCTGCGACGTCGGGTGGAGGCAGTTCGGACCCGACGGCGTGCTCGCGACGAGTCGAGCGATCATCATCCAGCGCGTCGCGCAGCCGGCGGTCGTCAGCGGCCAGCAGTGCGACGGCGAACAAGGCTGCGTTGGTCGCGCCCGCCTCACCGATCGCGAACGTGGCGACCGGAACACCAGCGGGCATCTGCACGATCGAGTAGAGCGAGTCCTGACCGCCGAGATGTCGGGACGGCACGGGAACGCCGAGCACCGGCACGGTGGTCTTGGCGGCGAGCATGCCCGGGAGATGCGCGGCACCGCCTGCTCCAGCAATGATCGCGCGCAGACCGCGGCCCCGCGCTCCCTCGGCATAGGCGAACATCTCGTCGGGCATTCGATGCGCACTCACCACGCGCGCTTCGTAGGCGATACCGAACGATTCCAGTGTCTCGGCAGCCTTCGACATCGTCGGCCAGTCGCTCGACGATCCCATGACGACGCCGACGAGAGGATGCTGTTCAGCCACGGTGGCAGCGTAGGCGGTCGCGCTGCGGCCGGTCAGACGAGCTCGCGGCGCTGGCTGATCTTCAGCGCGATGTAGCCCGGGATCGTCGGGAACCAGTAGTTGATGAGACGGAACAGCAGGGTCGCGGCCCACGCGGTCGAGGAGTCGACGCCCGCATTCGTGAGCACGAAGACGAGCGCTGCATCGATCGCCCCGACGCCACCGGGAGTCGGCACGGTGGAGGCAATGGTGTTCGCCACCATGTACAGCGCACCGATCGTGGCGAACGACAAGTCGATGTCGAAGCCACGGCACGCCGCGTAGAACGCGACGATGGTCGTCATCTTCCCGATGGCGGCGCCACCGAAGAGCAGGCCGAGCTTGCTCGGACGGTGCGCCAGTTCACCGAAGTCCGTGCGGATCTTGGTGAGGGTCGACTTGAGGAACGAGACGACCCACCGCCGCAACTTCGGGGTGAACGCGAAGACAAGTCCTGCGACGACGGCGGCACCGACGAAGACCAGGACGATCGTCAGGGCGGGTCCGCCTCCACTGCTGCTGGAGGTGGAGTCGGTGTCGGCCGAGACATCGGTCGCACTCCACAGCAGGAAGAAGAGGATGTACACGACCTGGACGACGCCGCTCACCGCGGAGGTCAGACCGATCGCCGCGGCGGCAACCGTGCCGTCGGTCCCACCCTTCTGCAGGTAGCGGATGCGCATGGCCATGCCGCCGGCGTTCATCGGTGTGAACCGGTTGAGGAACGACTGACCGAACATGATGACGGTCGCTTCGCCGAGTGCGATCGGGCGCACCACCGACCCGCTGAGCGACATCGCACCGCCCACGGTGCCGAGCAGCGTCGCCACCACCACCGGGATCACCCAGTACCAGACCAGGCCACCCATCGCGTCGGCGATGTCGGACCAGTTGGACACCAACGTCAGCAGGAAGAACGCCAGGACGGCGAAGCCGACCCAAGTGACGGCCTTGGCAATGCTGATCCGTTCCAGTTCGGCGAGTTCGACCTCGTCGACACCGAGACGGTCCTGCACGCCGACCCGCAGCTCCTCGATGAGCTTCTTGTGATGTCTGGCCCGCCGCTGGGCAGCGGCGGGAATCGCCGGGAGTTGGATGAACGGCAGCGTCGCCTCGAGCGCGTCGGCCGAGACCATGCGCAACGCCGAGTCGAGCGCCCGATCGGCACCGACGACCAAGGCGGTCGTGACAAGCAGTTCCGCTCGGTCGACAGCGCGCGACTCGCGGCTCGACGAGAGCAGTCCCGTGTCCATCCCGAGCAACATCGCCTGGTCGTCCGCGACGTAGATGTTCGATCCGACGAGCGACCGATGAGCGATCTTGTTCGCGTGCAGGAGGCCGACCTGGCGCCACATGTCGTCCAGTCCGGCGTCGGACACCGCATCGGGATCGATGTCGTCCAGCGAACTCCCGACAGGAGCGGTCGTGACGTACACCGCACTCTCCCCGTCGGCTGGCACGACGGAGAGGATCTCGGGGACACGCGCCCCTGCTCGCTCCGCCATCGAGGTGGCGAGCGCGATCTGCGCGACTCGCACGCGCGGCTTCACGGACAACTTCTGCTCGTCGACGTCGCGAACGCGGATCGACCGGACGACACGAGCGAAGAGCTCCACGTCACGGTCGTCGCGATCGAGGTACGTGACGTCGACCGCCTGTCCGTCGATGGTGCCGTGGTAGCGCCGGAACCCGCGCGAGGTCGACTCGTCACCGAGTGCGCCGATCTCCACGCCGCCAGCCGCCAGGGCCGCGCGGAGTGAGGCCGAGCCGGGACGACGCTGTGG
>JBAWHL010000464.1:0-5214 GCA_049593815.1 Ilumatobacteraceae bacterium
GTGTGGGGTCTGCCCGAACAGGACCTCGAGGCGCCCGATGGCGGGCTGCTCGCTGCGCCAGCGACCGCCGGGGGCGCCCGGGACAACCGGCAACGCGTCACGATCGTCGATCTCGGCGGCTCGTTGGTTCCTGCCGCTCCCGAGCCGTACCAGGCATCGGGACCCGATGACCTCCGGTGGGTGACGCACTCGTCCACCCTGGTCACCGTCGACGGGGATCTCGAGGACGGCGACGTCATCGACATCGTCTCTGCGGCGCCGCGAGTCACCCCGGCGCTGCTGGCAGCGGCCACCTCGAGTGCCTCGGGGAGCGACATCTACACCGCCGTTCCCGACGACCTCCCCGACGTCGTCGCGACCACCGCCGCCGAGGTGACCGCCGGGACGCAGTCCACCTATCAGGCCGCGCTCGCGCTGCAGGAGTGGTTCCAGAACGAGTTCACCTACAGCCTCGAGGTGCAGTCCGGCCACGGGAACAATGCGATCGAGACGTTCCTGCGCGACCGCATCGGGTACTGCGAGCAGTTCGCCGGCACGTACGCAGCGATGATGCGCACCCTGGGGTACCCGGCGCGCGTCGCCGTGGGATTCACCTCGGGGACCACGATCGGTGCCGGTGTCTATTCGGTGCTGGGCCGCAATGCGCACGCGTGGCCCGAGGTGTGGTTCGACGACATCGGTTGGGTGGCGTTCGAGCCGACGCCTGGACGGGGAGCGCCGAACGCCGAGGAATACACCGGCCGTGCACCGCAGCAGGACGCCACGCTGCCCGAGGATCCCACGGCCGTCCCCGCCGATGCCGCGACCCCGACGACGACGATCGCCCGTTCGATCGACGACGGGCCCACACCGCTCAACATCCCCGACGAGTTCGGCGACGTGCCGAACGATGCGACGACCACGCCGACCGAGACCGGCAGCGGTGTCGATCCGGCCCCGTTCCTGGCCGCGTTGACGGTGCTGCTGCTGCTCCTCGCGCCAGCGCTCGTCCGGCGACTGCGTTCACGAGCGGTCGGCGGGTCGGCCGAGACGCGCCTGGGTCGCCTGTGGGCACATTCGCTCGATTCGGTCCGCTCGGCCGGCGTCCCGGTCAGCCCGTCGGACACCCCACTCGAGGTCGCTGCGATCACGGGTCGTCATCTGCCGGTCGTCGCCCGGCCGATGACCGAACTCGCCAACGCCGTCACCGAGGCGACGTACCGGTCCGAGGGAGCGCAGGGCTACGACACCGTCGGCCACTACGGTTCGAGCACGATGCGGCGTTGCCACAACTGGTCACGCCAGGTCACCCGCGCCGTGAACGAATCGACGACGATCGGTGCCAGGGTGCGGCGATACTTCACCGTCTACCCGTGAGGGACTGAGGTCCCGGGGCGTTCAGCGTGTGGCGTCGTCGCCGACGTCGGGACGCCGACCGCTCAACCATGCCGAGATCGGGAGTTGCCCGAGACGCTCACGGCCGAGGAGCCGGAGCTCCGACTCGAGCATGATCGCCATGACGAGCACCATCAGGAACCCGACGAATGCCACGACGAAGTTGACGGCGAGACCACCGATGGTGATCACCAGCCCGACGATCAGGCCGACCACGAGCAGCACCGAGCGGCGACGGGACACCCGATACCCGCGTTGGGAGAACGTCGGGTCAGATTCGAGCTGTTGCTCGATTTGACGGAGGATGCGTTGCTCATCCTCGGAAAGTGGCACGGGACAATCATCGCACGTCCACACCCATTCCTCAACGCGGTCGACCGACTTCTCCCGGATCCGGTGCATCGGGCCCCCACTGTTGCTGCCCCTTGCGGACCTGCCTGAGCCGTCCTCGTTCGAGCGCGCTGGCGGGTCCGATGGCCACCGAACCGAACCGTTCCCGGATCTCGTCGATCGCTCCGGTCGTCGCGGTCCAGTCGGGCGTGTCCTCGAGCAGGTCGTCCAACGAGAGCTGGCGGGTCGTCTCTCCGAGGTTCGATCCGGCGACGCCGAGGAGCCGGACACCGGGCCCCGGGTCGATGCCGTCGAGCACCGGGGCCAGCACCGCGACCATCTCCTGTGCGATGTCGACCGGTTCCGGACAGGTCACCGACCGCGTGATCGTCTGGAACCCCGAATCGAATCGCAGCTTCAGCGTCAGCGTGCGCGCTCCGACGCTCGCGGACCGCAACCGAGCCGCGACCGCGTCGCACAGTCGGACCAGTTCCCGCTGCAGTTCGGCCACCTCGTGCTTGTTCTCGGCGTAGGTCTCCTCGTGGCTGATCGACTTGGCCTCACGATCGGTCTCGACGGGTCGATCGTCGACGCCCTTGGCGAGCGCGACGAGGTGACGCGCCTGGCTCGTACCGAGCGCCGTCAGCAGGAGCGCCTCGTCGATCGCCGCCAGATCAGCGACGCGGTGAATCCCGATGCGTTGCAGCTTCTCCAGCGTCGCCGGGCCGACGCCCCAGATGCGTTGCACCGGCAGCGGTTCGAGGAAGTCAGCGACAGCGTCGGCGTCGACGACCACCACACCGGCACCCGGCGTGACCCCTGCTGGCGTGGCTCGAGGTTTCGCTTCGACCGACGCCAACTTGGCGAGGAACTTGTTCGGGGCGACGCCGACGGAGCAGTCCAGCTCGAGTTCCTCACGGATGTCGGTGCGGATCATCTGCGCGATCGTCGGCGCCGGTCCGAAGAGCCCGATCGCCCCGGTGACGTCGAGGAACGCCTCGTCGAGCGACAACGGCTCGATCAACGGCGTGTACCGACCGAGGATCTCGTGCACCTGCGAACTGACCTCGCCGTAGAGCGCGTGGTCGCCGGGAAGGAACACGGCGTGGGCACATCGGCGTTTCGCGACCGCCGAGGGCATCGCCGACCGGACGCCGTACCGGCGGGCCTCGTAGGACGCCGCCGCGACCACACCGCGCGACCCCGTCCCGCCCACGACCACGGGCTGGCCGACGAGGTCCGGCCGACGTCGCAGTTCGACGGACACGAAGAACGCATCCATGTCGACATGCAGGATCTGACGCGGACGGGCCACCGTCACAGTCTGGCCCGTTACGATCCGCCCGATGGCCCCCTCGCCTGCCCCTGAGTCCGAACGATCCCTCTCCGCGCTCCCCTCGGTCGGAGTTCGCGTCGGTGCGTTCGCCGCGATCTGCCTGGCCGGGCTGGCCGGAGCGATGATCGGCTACTCGCTGGTCGCACTCCAATGCGACGGTGACTGTGGGCTTCCGAAGGGCATCGGTCTCCTCCTCGGCGCGCTGACCGCCGCGATCGGCATGGCCGTCGTTGCGGTCCTCGTCATGCGGGCGATCGGGGAATGGCGCGAGGTCGAGGACCGCACCTCAGCAGGTCACGCACCGCGATGAACCCACCCGAACTGCGCACACTCGCCGAACACCTCGCCCAGCGTGCGGGGGCGCTCGCACTGACCGGTCGGCGGGCCCTGGGTGTCGGGCAACCGGTCGCTCACGACACCAAGTCCACCCCGACCGACCCGGTGACCGAGTTCGATCGTGCGGCTGAGGCCCTGATCGTCGAGGCGCTCCGCGAACTGCGTCCCGACGACGCGATCGTCGGCGAGGAGGGCGCCAACCATGCCGGCACCTCGGGACTCGAGTGGCACATCGACCCGATCGACGGGACCGCCAACTTCGTGTACGACCTGCCGACCTGGTGCACATCGGTCGCCGTGGTGGACCGAGACGGCGGCGTCGCCGGCGCGGTGTACGCCCCGGTCGGCGACGAGCTGTTCTCGGCGGCGCGCGGCCACGGTGCAACGCTCAACGGCACCCCGATCCACTGTTCACCCGCGAGCGACCTGTCGACCGCGCTCCTCGGCACGGGGTTCAACTACTCCCCCGGGACGCGCGTCCACCAGGGTGAGCGACTGGCGGCGCTCCTGCCGCAGGTGCGCGACGTCCGTCGCTTCGGGTCCGCAGCGCTCGACCTCTGCATGGTCGCGTGCGGACGCCTCGACGCCTACTTCGAGGAGTTCCTGAACTCCTGGGACCTCGCCGCCGGGGTGCTGATCGCCGCCGAGGCGGGCGCGACGACGTCGGATTTCGGCACCGGGCCTGCGAGTTCCACGGCCGCCGTGGCGACCGCACCGGGCGTCCACGCTGCACTGCTCGCGGCGATCGCCGACATCGACGGCTGACCGAGTCGGGTCGATCGGGACGACGATCTGGCGCAGTGGTCGTCGCGAACGCCCGCGATACGGCATCATGGAGGGCGTGGGTACACGCATTCTGGCTGTCGAGGACGACGAGCGCATTCGGTCGGCGGTCAAGCTCGCCCTCGAAGACGAAGGCTGGACGGTCGACGAAGCGGAGAGCGGCGAGGAAGCGATCGAGAAGTTCGCCCGTTCGAACCCCGACGTCGTCCTGATCGACATCATGCTGCCGGGCATCGACGGTTTCGAACTCTGCCGGACCCTGCGACGCACCAGCTCGGTCCCCGTGGTCATGGTGACGGCACGCAACGACACCCACGACGTCGTGGCCGGTCTCGAGGCCGGGGCCGACGACTACCTGACCAAGCCGTTCGCTCCGAAGGAGCTGTCCGCTCGGATTCGTGCGCTCCTGCGTCGTGTCCGTCCCAGCGCACCCGGCCATGCGCGCATGACGTTCGGTGATCTCGAACTCATCCCCGACGAGGGCAAGGTGTTGCGCGCCGGCGAGGAGGTGCATCTCACCAAGACCGAGTTCCGACTGTTGTGTGAGCTGGCCGAGAGCCCCGGCAAGGTGCTCAGCCGCGAGGCCCTGCTCGACAAGGTCTGGGGATACGACTACTTCGGCGACGGTCGCCTGGTCGACGTTCATGTTCGCCGCCTGCGCACCAAGGTCGAGGCCGACGCGGCCAACCCGCGTCACGTGGTCACCGTGCGCGGCCTGGGCTACCGACTTCAGACGTGAACGAAGGCGGCTGGTTTCGTCGCCTGATCAACCGGTCACGCCCGGCGGCGCTCGGGTTGCGTCGCCGCATCCTGCTCATCTTCACGCTCGGTGCGCTGCTGCTGTCGCTGTTTCTCGCCATCACGACCTACGGACTCACTCGTTCCAACATCGTTCGCGAACGCATCGACACGTCGATCAACACGTCGCAGCGCAACGCACAGGGCGTCGAGCGCGACCTCCGCTCGTTGCCCGCCGACGCGAAGTCGGCGCGCGACTCCCTCGAACGCATCGGCGTCCAGGACTACCTGATCTGGTACGACGGCGGTTGGAGCGG
>JBAWHL010000465.1:0-11919 GCA_049593815.1 Ilumatobacteraceae bacterium
CCGCCACACTGGGCATCGGGCTCCTGACGTCAGGAGCAGGCCGGCGTCGCGACCACGCGTGACCAGCCGACCGACGCCGAGATCAGAATGAAACGGGACGGGACGACCATGCGGCCAAGTGACAATCGACCCACGGACGCCGAGGTCGTCGCGTTCCTCCGCTCCCACCACGGGATCGACCCCACGGACCTCGAACCACTGGGAGGCGGATTCTGGTCGGCCGCGTACGGATACCGGGTCGGCGAGGACGAACTCGTGCTGCGGATCGGCGACACGCCCGACGGGTTCCGCGACGATCTGTTCGCCATGCGATACGGGTCCGTCGAGCTTCCCGTGCCCGAGGTGCTCGACATCGGTGAGGGGTTCGGCCGTTGGTTCGCCGTCTCGCGCCGACATCACGGTCGGTTCCTCGAGGAGGTGGGCGCCGATGAAGCGGACACGCTCGGGCCCACGGTCGTCGACCTGTTGACCGCCCTCCGCTCGGTCCCCGACACCGGCGTCGAGGCGCTGCCGTGGCACGACTGGCTGCTCGCCGGGATCACCGACCGACCCGACCGGCACACCGCCGGCTGGCGGCCACTGATCGCGGCGGACCCGGTGGCCAACCGCACCTTCGAAGCGGTCGACCACCGAATCCGTTCGTTGCTCGACGCCTGCGACGATCGGCGGGAGCTCGTGCACTCCGACCTGCTCCACTACAACGTCCTCGTCACGCCCGACGCCGACGACGTCAGCGCTGTCTTCTCCTGGAAGTGCGCCACGTGGGGCGACTCGATCTACGACCTTGCCTGGTGCACGTTCTGGGGACGCTGGCACGACGGCATCGACGCACTCGACCTGTGGGACCGCGTCGCACCGACGATCTCAGCGGCGGAGGCGGTCGACATCGAGATCCGCCACCATGCCTACGAACTGCACGTCGGCGCGAGCCACCTCGGCTGGTACGCCACGCTCGGCGACGCGACCAACCTGGACTGGACGCTGCGTCACCTCGACGAACTGCTGGAACGCGGCCCACTGCCCGCCTGAGCTCGGTCCGTGCCCTCGCCGTCGGCGACGGTGTGCCGATCTCGAGGTCTCCCGAGAATCGCCAGGCAGACCCCCAACGAGACGAGCCCGAGGACGATGCCTGCGACGACGTCGCTCAGGAAGTGCATCCCCTGATACATCCGCGACCACGCCACCGTCCCGACCACTGCGACGAACGCGGCGACCGCGAGGGAACGCCACCACCTCGACGTGGTGTGCCAGAACACGATGACCACGAAGGCGCCATAGACGGTCGCTGCGGCAACGTGCCCGGACGGGTAGCTGGAGTCGACCGGTGAGTCCTCCAGACGAGGGACATCGGGGCGAGGACGAGCGACGAAGAACGTCACGATGATGAACACGGTCGCCTCGAAGATCAGCGTGAATGCGAGGAAGACGGGCTCGTGCCAGCGGCGCCACGCCACGATGGCGGCGATCGCGAACAGAGCCGTCAGGCCGACCTTCACTTCGGTCGACGCGATGAACGATCCCCAGTGGGCGAGATCGTCCTGAAGTGGCGTCCGGTTGGAGGCAAACCGCTCCGCGACGTCCTCGTCGATGCGGGTGACGACGTTGGGCGCCGCCAGATCGGTGAGCACCATGCCGATGGCCGTGAAGATCCCGACGCACGCGACGAACGCGAGGCCGAGGCGCGCCCATTGTCGGCGATCGACCGGCCAGGTCGCTCGGAACCACGAACGTTCGTCGGCGCCGACGTCACCGCCGCTCGTGCCGATCGAGGCCTCGTCGACGGTCACGAGTCCGCTCCGACCAGACGGCGCTTCGGGGCGCTGAGCGCACAGAAGACGCCATAGACCAGCAGGCCGGCACCGACGGCGATCACCAGCCAGGCGCCAGGTCCCGACGACGCCGCGTTGCGCAGCGACCCGTCGAGGCCCTGGGCATCGTCGGGATCGAAACGGACAGCGGCCCGAGCGAGAAAGAACCCGATCAGGGCCATCATCCCGGACCGACCGACCCAGCCGATCCGGCCGAGGATCACCAACGCCTCCTGGGAGACGGGACCGACCCCGCCCGGGAACAGCTGCGAACGGAACGTCGCGCCGATCGCCTTGTACAGGAATGCCGCGGCGATGACGATCACGACCGCACCGATCAGGAAGACCGCGATCCGACCGCCGGACTTGTCCATCAACTCCCGCGTGAACGACTCGACCTTGCTGTCTTCGCCGTCCGCGGGCTTGCCCGGGTTACGGGCGAACGACACGGCCGTGAACGCCAACGTCAGATACACGATGGCACTCACGAAGTAGCCGAATCGGGTGACCCACCCCTTCAGGCCGTTGTCAGCGGGGAGCACGACGGTGACGAGTCGCCACGTCGAGTAGATGACCAGGCCGACCGCCATCACGATCAGCAAGACGACGCCGAAGCTGGTCTCCGCGATCCGCGCGATGGCTCCCGTCTGGCTCGCTTCGCTCTCGGCCCCGCCGGCGGACGCGCCCGACGGGTTGCGCCACGCTCGAAGCCCGATCAGCACCGCGAGTACGCCGGTGAGGCCGTAGACGATCCCCTTGGCCGCCCAACCGATCCGAGCGAACCTGACCAACCCCGGGTGGTCCCGAGCGAACTCCTCGGCTCGTTCCACACCGACGTCGGAGTCGTGGTCACTCGTCGCGTCGTCGTTCAACGTCGTTTCCATCTCAGGCCTCCTCGGTGTCGTCGGCGTTGGCGAGCGCGGGGCGCGGTTGACAGATCCGCACCGCGTTCGGGATGCACTTCACCTTGAACTTCTTCTCCCGATCGCGGTCGCCGCCGTCGACCTCCCATGGGAGGGACCGGTCGAACCTGATCTCGATCTTCTCGGCGGTTGCCATCTTCGTGAGCGGTGACTTCTCCGCCCGCTGCAACGTCGCGCTCGCCAGGACTCGGACCCAGTCGGTTGCGGATCGGGCCGACACGACACCGATGTCGAGATGTCCGTCGGTCGGTGACGCATCGGGGAAGGCCTGCAGCCCGCCGAGGATGGTGCCGACGTTGGCGACGATGACGCACGCTGCGTCACCGTGGTACCACGGCTGCCCGTCGAGTTCGATCGTCGCCTGCGCCGGGCTCACGTCGCGGTTCTTCACACCAGCGACCACGTAGCCGACCCTGCCGAAGCGTTCTTTCAGTGCGCTCTCCTCCGCATCGCGGATCATCAGCGCATCGAACCCCGCCCCGGCCATCACGGCGAAGTGCGTGCCGTTCATGCGGCCGACGTCGATCGGGCGCGGGTCACCGTGGACTGCGACATCCACGGCGCCGCGCAGGTCGATCGGGATGCCGAGGTTGTTCGCGAGCAGGTTGGCGGTACCGGCGGGCAGGATGCCGATCGACGCGTCGAGAGAGTCATCGAGGATCGTGTTGATCGCACGACGCACGGTGCCGTCGCCACCCCACATCAGGACCCGGTCGACACCGTCGTCCGAGACGAGCTTGCGGATCTTGTCCGGCGCCTTCTTGCTCTTGGACACCTCGTACCACGGTGGGTCGGCGTGGCCGGCGTCGGCCAGGGCCGCCCGCAGTTGCTCGAGTCCGCCGTCGAGGACCTTTCCCTCGTTGACGACGACCCCGACTCGAATCGACGGGGTGGAGTCGGTTGTTTCGGATTCAGCCATCGGTTGCTCCGTTCGTGACGTGGTTCATGGTGTGTTCTGTCGATGGGGAGTCGCTGTCGATGGCGGCGAGTTCCTCGATGGGTTCACCGAACCGCTGGAACCGGCCGCCGAAGACGATCGCGACGAGGAAGAACCAGGTCCATCCGACGGTCAACCCGGCGACGACATCGGTGACCCAGTGGACCCCGAGGAGCGTTCGGCTGGCAGCGACGAGGCAGGCGATCGCGGCGGCGCCGGCCGCGAGCCACGGACGAACGCGTCGAGGCAGCCATCCACCGACGATGAACGCGATCGCCATCCAGCACGCAGCAGCGGACGAGGAGTGACCCGAAGGAAATGACGAACCCGCCGCTCCGACCAGGTGATCGACCGGCGGACGTTCGCGCATGATCCAGAGCTTGAGACCGTTGTTGATGAGGACGACACCCACCCCGACGGTGAGCAGGAACCAGATCCCGGTCGCATCGCGTCGGCGACGCCAGTCGACGACGCCGACGATCGCCATCACGAGGGCGACCAGCCACGTCCCGCCGAGATTCGTCGCCCACTTCATGAACGTCGCGGTGGCAGCCGTGGAGTGTTCGGGGCCCCAGTCCGCGACCGATTGATCCCAGCGGGCGATGCCGCGGCCCGAGTCGATCGAGTCGAAGACCCAGCCGACGAACAACGCGGCGAGGAAGACGGCGACGAAGGCGACCGCGACCCCGACGCCACCGGCGACACGCCGATCCACACGTACGAGCGTGCGCTCGAGACGTGGCGTCGTGCTGACCCGTCGCACGAGCCAGTGTTCGGCGTCAGCCGGGTCGATCGGGTCGTCGAGTTCCCCGCGATGACCGTGGCTGCGGCCACGCAGCGCCGCCAGCGCGATCAGCACGGTGGCGCCGACAAGTCCCGTCAGCAGGACCGCGAGAGTCGTGGGCATCTTCGACAGCTACCCACTGCTCGCCTGATTCAACCTCCTGCGCCACCGCCCGTGCCGACCGGTGACGCAACCACAACGCCTACAGCGCCACCCGAGCGACCTCGTCGAGGGTGATGCCGCCGTCGTCCTGCGACGTCGAGTGCTCGACGGTCACCTCGACGGCCGAGCCGTCGTAGTGCAACTCACACATGTTGTTGGCGAAGTACGGCCCGGACGTCACGTTGATGTGCGGCGCCGTCTTCGGCCCTCGGGCGAGCCAGCGCAACGTGGCACCGATGCGCGTGCCGAGGGGGGTCAGCGACGTACGCATCGCGCCGCGCTCGTGAGGGATCAACGCGTTTCGAATCGGGGAACTGACGACTTGGTGCACCCGGGTGCGCGCCGATCCGAGTGGCACTTCGGCGGTGTAGCTGAAGTGGATGTCGCCGGACACGACAACGACGGTGTCGGGTGCGTGGTCCGCGGCGACGAGATCCTCGACGAGCGCGACGAAGAGGTCGTACGACGCAGCGAACGCCGACCAGTCCTCCAGGTCGAGCGAGCGACGCAGCTTTTCGGCACGCTTGATGAACCACGTGCCCCAGCGGCCGTTGCACACCAGCTCGCTCCACACCTGGAGGTCGTGCAGCCCGTCCGCGATGAACACGGGCAGCGTCGTCGCGAACATCACGTGTCCGCCCGCGCCCGTCCGGTCGAGCGCCTGCTCGCGGACCCATGCCCACTCGACCTCGGCGACCATCCGACGGTGGTCCGGATCGAGGAGCCGCCCGTTGCGGCTGTCGATCACGATGATCGTCAACTCACCGAGTGTGCGGGTGTAGCTGAACCGATACCCGCCCTCGTCGGGGGTGTTGGCGTCCGCGTGCTCGGCCCATCGCTCGAGGATGTCCGACCCGTCGTCGACGGCGAGCAGCTCGTCGAGGAGTCCGTCGGCCCCGATCTCCGCCGGCGACTGATTGCCGAGGTGTTGGTAGATCCAGTACGACATGATCCCGCCGATGGCGTGATCACGCCACCACGGTTCCGCGCTGATGTCGCGCAGCCACGTGTCGGAGATGTTCCAGTCGTCGATCATGTCGTGGTCGTCGAAGATCATGATCGACGGCACGACCGACAGCA
The DNA here is from genome assembly GCA_049593815.1 of Ilumatobacteraceae bacterium. Classification (GTDB taxonomy): domain Bacteria; phylum Actinomycetota; class Acidimicrobiia; order Acidimicrobiales; family Ilumatobacteraceae; genus Sva-07. The sequence continues at coordinate 5,695 of JBAWHL010000465.1, forward strand.
GCCACCGCTCGAGACTCGGCGACCAGGCCTCGGCGTACAGCCAGCAGTACTCCTCGAACGTGGCCACGATCTCGGTGGGGAGGTCGGAATCGTCGGAGCGAAACTGCTCGATGCGGTCTTCGGTGTGCGGCGACGAGTCGTCGGCGTAGATCTGGTCACCGACCAGCAACAGCAGCGTCGGCCACTCCGACGGCGCCTCGTCGACCATCCGACGGGCATGCGCCCACAACGTGTCGACGCCGCGCCCGTCCTCGTTCGTCGCGAGTTCGAGCGTGTAGGGCGGTTCGTGCGGTGCGGCGGCACGGCATGAACCAGCGAGCACCGAGACCGGTGCGGTCGGATCGACTGTGCGGATCACGCTCGGCGGGAGCTCACTGCCCGATTCGGGCCACACGCGCTGTCCGTCGATCTCGACGTCGTACTCGATGGTCGAGCCCGGCTCGAGACCCTCGATGATCACGAGCGCGTAGTACCGACCGCGGACGCAGAACGTCCGTGTCGTGTGTTCGAGCACCGTCACCTCGCACGGTGCACTCGTTTCGACCCACACCGTCGCGTCGGTCTCGCCGACATGCCGCAGGAGCGGCCCGAGAAGCAGCTGGCAATCCACGGGCGCAGGGTAGACGAGCCGACGTCGACGCCACCCGCGTCATCGCACCCGAACTACTGTGCGCAACCGGGTCGTCGGCCGACGTCCCGCATGATCCATCCGGAGTCGACCCGCCATGATCCTCGCCGAGACGACCGCGAACACCACCGAGATCACGTTCGTCGTGCTCACCGTGGTGCTGCTCCTCGGTCCGTTCCTCATCGCCAAGATCCGACTCCCCGCGACGATCGGTCTCGTCCTCGGTGGGGCCATCGTCGGTCCCGGAACGCTCGGCTGGCTCGAGGACGGCCAGATGGACGCGCTCGGCGACATCGGGCTGCTGTACCTGATGTTCATGGCCGGCCTCGAGCTCGACCTGTTGCTCTTCAAGCGCTACCGGAACGCGGCGCTGGGCTTCGGTCTGATCACGTTCACCTGCCCCTTCGTCCTCGGCATCGTCGCCGGTCGCCTGCTCGACTACTCCGTGCCGACGTCGATCCTGCTCGGCTCGATCTGGGCGTCGCACACGCTCGTCAGCCTGTCCGAAGTGAAACAGGCCGGCTTGATGGGAGACCGAGCGGTGGCGCTCACCGTGTCGGCGACCGCGCTCACCGACACCCTCGCGTTGATCGTGCTCGCGGTGGTCACCTCGGGTGCGGCCGACGACCCCAACGGCCGACCGATGGTCGACCTCGCCATCGGGTTGGTCGTCGTCGCCGTCTACACCATGGTGTTGTTGCCCCGCCTCGGGCCGTGGGTGTTTCGAACGATCGCGACCGAACGGACCACCCGGCTCGTCTTCTTGATCTTCGCCTTCAGCTCCGCCGGCCTCATGGCGGATCACTTCGGCATCGAGGGTCTCGTCGGCGCGTTCCTCGCGGGTCTCGGCGTCAACCGGCTCGTCCCGGCGGGCGGCCCGCTGGCCGAACGGGTCGACTTCGTCGGCAACGCACTGTTCGTCCCGGCGTTCCTCGTGTTCGTCGGCACCAAGCTCGACCTGAGCGCACTCGGTTCCGTCTCGACGCTGACGCTCGCCGCGACGTTCCTGGCTGTCGTGATCGTCGGGAAGTCCCTCGCCGCGCTGATCACCGGCCGCATCCAGAAGCTGTCGTGGCCTCAGGTGGGTCTGATGACGTCGATGAGCCTCGGTCAGGCGGCGGCGACGCTTGCTGCCGCGCTGGTCGGACAGGCCGTCGGCCTGTTCACCGAGGACATGCTGAACGCCGTCCTGGTCACGGTGATGGTCACGATCCTGCTCAGCTCGATCGGAACCGCGCTGTTCGGTGCGCGGGTCGTGCCGGAGGCCTCACCCGATCAACCGCTGACCCGGACGATCCTCGTGGGCGTGACGCCCAGGTTCACGCAACCCGAGTTCTTCCAGCTCGCCGCCCACCTCGCGAGCCCAGCCAGTGGGCGGGTGATCCCGACCCGGATCGTGGACATGCCGGATGATCGAGAAGCCGCCACCGCCGAGCTCCATGCGGCCGAACAGGCGGCGACCGATGAAGGCGCTGACGTCGAGGGTGTCCTGCGGTTCGACAGCAGCCTCATCGACGGCGTGTTGAGCGTCGCCGTCGAGGAGGAGGTCTCCTTGATCATGCTGCCGTGGAATCCCGCACTCACCGTCACCGAACGTCTGGTCGGCAGCGCCATCGAGGAGATCGGCCGCCGCTCGCCCGTGCCCGTCGCGCTCGGGCACGTCCATCGTGCGAGCTTCGACCGGATCATCCTGACCGTCCCGGGGCTCACCCGCATCCAGCGCCTCGACATCGAGGTCGCCGCCCAGTTGATGGCCGAAGTCGCGGCGCACGCCACCGACGCCGAGTGCATCGTGATCGCCCACCCCGGACTGCGCCTCGAGAACCTCGGACTGCCCGTGCGGCACACGCTGGTCAACGTGCACGAGTCCGACATCGTCCCGACCCGGGCCGATCTCGTGATCACGACGTCGAGTCACGTTCGGTCGCATCCGTTCGCCAGCCTCGAGTCGGACTCGCCATCGGTCCTGGTCGCCGCGGCGCCCTTCCGTCTTCGGGTGTCGTCGGCACCGACGAGGTCACCGGGCTTCCTGGGACTCGGCAGCACACGGCCGACGCCCTCACTCCCCATCTGACCCGCCGGGGTCGAGCGCGCGACCCGGTCCGTCGTCGAGGTCGGTCAGTCGTCGACGGGCGGACGCTCGGTGAGCGTCACCGTGATGTCGATGCGCTCGCCCTCACGCACGACGGTGAGCGTCGTCGAGTCGCCAGGTCCGAGGTCACGGATCGTCGCGATCAGACCCGTCGCTCCGTCGATCGTGGCGCCATCGGCGGCGATGACGAGATCGTCGGCTTCGATACCGGCTCTCGCTGCCGGTGTGCCGTCCTGGACGGCTCCGATGACCGCTCCCTGACCGCCGTCACGGCGTTCGCCGAGTTCGACACCGAGGTACCCCTCGATGCGTTCTTCGCCGCCGGCCTGTGCACGAAGTGCCTCGATCACCGGGATCGCTTCACCGGCGCTGATCGCGAATCCGACGTTGGTCGCCGCCGATGTCGCCGTGTCGCGGGCGACGGCGGTGTTGATGCCGACGACTTCGCCGGCGGCGTTGACCAGCGGGCCGCCGGAGTTGCCCGACGAGATCGCTGCATCGGTCTGGAGCAGACCGTCGAGGTAGGCGTCGTCGGTGCCGATCGTGCGGTCGAGCGCCGACACGATGCCGAGCGTCACCGAGGGGTCACCGTCGAGCCCGAGCGCGAAGCCGATGGCGACGACCTGATCGCCCAGGCGCACGCTTCCCGGGTCGGCAAAGGTGGCCGCCGCGAAACCGTCACCGTTCATCCGCAGGAGCGCGAGGTCGTTGCCGGCGTCCGAGGCGAGCAGATTGGCTTCACGCGGTTCGGTCTCACCCGAGAGGCGGACGCGGACGGTGGTCGCACCTTCGACCACGTGGGCGTTGGTGAGGATCTCACCGTCACCGGTGATGATGACACCCGTGCCGATCGACTGTCCCCCACCGACATCGGCACTGATCGTCACGACCGAGGGGGCCATGTGCTCGATGACCGCAGCGACGTCGAGCAGCCCCTCGATCGGGCCACGCGGGTCCGACACGTTGATGGGTTCGTCACTCGCGCTCTTCGGCGGTGAGTCGAGCCAGTCCGAGACCCGGGAGCCGACGAGCGCGCCGGTGAGTCCGGCGACCCACGCAACGACAGCGACGACGGCGATCAGCAACACCCCGCGGCGCGTCGACGACCGCTCCGGAGGCGTCGGGCGGACCGGCGGACCGGGCAATGCGATCGGCGGCCCGCTCGGCGACACGCCTGGCGGCGGGGGTGGCAGCGAAGTCATGCGAGCCCTGTCTACCCCGAATCCATCTCGAGCGCAGGTCGCAGCGCAACGTTCACACCTCGCTCACAACCTCGCTCACAACCTCGCTCACAACCGCGTGCCTAGTGTCGCGTCGTGACCTCAGGCCGATTCACCGAGATTCCCATCGTCGATCTCGCAGCGGTCGACGGCGACGATGCGCTGGTCGAGGAGGTGCGTGAGATCTGTCACGAGGTCGGCTTCTTCGTCGTCGTGAACCACGGCGTCGACGATGAACTCGTCACTGACGTGTTCGAGATGATGCAGCGGTTCTTCGAGCTCCCGGAGTCTCACAAGCGTCTGATCGACAAGCGCAACTCGCGCCATTTCCGCGGCTGGGAACCGGTCGGTGCCGAGTCGACGAACAATCGCCCCGACATCCGTGAGCAGATCGATCTGTGGAGCGAGTGGCCGGCGCGCGCCGCCGATGTCGAGCCGTCGTACCTTCGTCTCCTCGGGCCGAACCAGTGGCTCCCCGACGATGTCCTTCCCGGCCATCGGGACCTGGTCTCGCGTTGGTTCGACGAGCTCGGAGCACTCGCGGATCGGATCATGACGATCTTGTGTGTCGGTCTGGGGCTCTCGGCCGACCATCTGTCCGACTACTTCGGTGTCGAGCCGATGTCGCTGACCAAGCTGATCTCGTATCCGCCGACGCCGACCGGGCAGGCCGGGGTCAACGCTCACCACGACACCGGGTTCCTCACGGTGCTCGCGGCGGGGTCGACCGCTGGTCTCCAGGTGGAGAACACCGACGGAGCGTGGATCGATGTTCCGCTCGTGCCGGACTCGTTCGTGATCAACCTCGGTGAGATGCTCCAGGCGATCACGGGGAACTACTTCGTCGCCACGCCGCATCGAGTGATCACCCGCGGGCCACGCCTGTCGGCCGGCTACTTCCACGGCCCATCACTCGACACCCGCCTCGACCCACTTCCGCTCGATTCCCGCTTCGCCGCTGCGGTGTCGGCCAGCGCCCGCCACCGCGGCGCGGGGTTCATGGCCGGACGCGACGAGACCGATGCCGGGGTCGGCGACATGCAGAGCACCCACCGTCCCGACGTGTACGGCGAACAGCTCTGGAACTACTTCGCTCGCAGCTACCCGGAGAACATGTCGCTGCACTACCCGACCTGAGCTCGGCGGGTGGTCCGCTCAGGCTCGTTCGACGCGCACTTTGAGATTGACGAGCGCTTCGTCGAGCCCCTTGGCGGCCGGCTTCCACATGAGCTCGAGCACCTTGCCGAACCCGCGCCTGGCCTGGAGGCCCTGCCGATAGTTGACGCGGCACCCGGCCTCGGTCGCTTCGATGCGAACCGACTCGGCCAGGGTGTCGAGGATTGGGATCTTGGACCCGATCACGGCGAACGCGAAGTGCTCGTCCTCGTCCCACACCGTGAACTGTTCCTCCAGAGGCAGCTTCTTCACCGTGACGCGTCGACCGCCGCCGACGCCCTCGGCGCCGAGCGTCACCTCCGCCGACTCGATCGCGGTGAACCACTCGGGCCATCGCTCGTGATCGGTGATCACCGCCCACACCGCTGATGGCGGTGCCGCGATGTCGACCGTCCGCTCGACGCGGATCGGTGCGCTGTCGATCCACTCGGGTGGCTGAACGGGATGCGTCGGCATCACCCCATCATCGCACCCGAAAACGCCGAAATTCGGAGCCACGGTTGCGCTGGGCGCAACGTGGGCTCCGAATTTCGGGTTGTTCGGGTGTTCAGGTGGTCGAAATCAGCCGTTCTGGATCTTGATCTCGATGTCGACGCCGGCGGGCAGCTCGATGCGCTGCAGGCTGTCGATGGTCTTGCCGTTCGGGTTCACGATGTCGATGAGGCGCTTGTGCACCCGCATCTCGAAGTGCTCCCGGCTGTCCTTGTCGACGTGCGGGCCACGGATGACCGTGTAGCGGTGCTTGTCGGTGGGCAGCGGGATCGGGCCGCGCACGGTGGCGTCGGTCCGGGTGACGGTCTCGACGATCTTCTTCGTCGACTGGTCGATGATCTCGTGATCGAACGCCTTGAGGCGGATTCGGATGCTCTGTGCCATGTCAGTTCTCTTCTGTCTCGTTCGCCGGATTGATCTTGCTGATCACTTGAGGATCTTGGTGACGCGGCCGGCGCCCACGGTACGGCCACCTTCACGGATGGCGAAACGCAGACCCTCGTCCATCGCGATCGGCTTGCCGAGCTCGACAGTGATCTCCACATTGTCACCAGGCATGACCATCTCGGTCCCCGACGGCAACTCGATCGTGCCCGTCACATCAGTCGTACGGAAGA
>JBAWHL010000466.1:0-6872 GCA_049593815.1 Ilumatobacteraceae bacterium
CGCCTCACCAATCGGAATGACTGACGCCGACCTCTCGGCTGGTAGTAGGGGCACCTAATAGTCGCGGATAGCATCGCCGAGGTGTTCGCCAGCCTCACGAACTTCGCCAGCGGACTGCTCGACCGCACACCGCTCGATCACGCGGCGCTCCGATCGGACGACACGATCGTCAGCTACGGCGAGCTCATCGGGCGCGTCGCGCAGCGACAACAGGAGTTCGGGCTGGATCAGCGTTCCGTCGTCCTGCTCACCGGCGACACCTCGATCGACTGGGTCGTGTCGTATCTCGCGTTGATCGAGGCCGGGCACGTCCCGCTGCTCGCCGGGGACCACACGGCCGAGCTCGTTGCGGCCTGGCGGCCCGCTGCCATCATCACGGCAGACGCCGAGGGTGATCGCCTCGTGATCGAGCGTTCGTCCCATCCCGCCCTCGATCTCCACCCGGACCTCGCGCTGCTCCTCAGCACGTCCGGGTCGACGGGGAACCCCAAGCTGGTGCGCCTGTCACACGACAACCTGGCCAGCAATGCTCGGTCGATCGCGTCGTTCCTCGACCTGCGCTCGTCGGATCGCGGCATCACTGCCCTGCCGCTGCACTACTGCTACGGGCTGTCGGTGCTGCACAGCCATCTCGAGGTCGGGGCATCGGTGGTCCTCACCTCGGCGTCGGTCGTCGACCCTTGTTTCTCCGAAGCGATGCGTCGCCACGCGGTCACCAACGTCGCGGGCGTTCCCCACACGTTCGACCTCCTGGAGCAGGCCGGAGCCGACCGCCTCCACACGCCATCGCTGCGCTTCCTCACCCAGGCCGGCGGCAAGATGGCGCCGGACGCCGTCCGCCGCTGGGTGGACCGCACGGAATCGTGGGGGACGGACTTCTTCGTGATGTACGGCCAGACCGAAGCGACGGCACGGATGGCCTACCTTCCGCCCGACGTGGCACGGCGGCGCCCCGAAGCGATCGGCATCGCCGTCCCCAACGGTGAGCTGCATCTCGACACGTCGGCGGCAGCCGATGCGGGCTCAGGGGTCGGAGAGCTGGTCTATCGGGGCCCGAACGTCATGTTGGGCTATGCCACGACGGCTGCCGACCTCGGACTCGGGCGAACCGTCCACGAACTGCGGACGGGCGACCTGGCGCGGTTCCACGCCGACGACGGCGTCTTCGAGATCGTCGGCCGGCGAGCCCGCTTCGTGAAACCGTTCGGTCTGCGGATCGACCTCGACGCACTCGAACTCCGACTGAGCAGCGAGCCGTTCGCTCACGACGTCGCGATCGGCGGGGACGACGACGGCATCGTCATCTGCGCACCGGGCGCCGACGAGGCGCTGGTGCGGTCATGGGGAACCGAGCGCACCGGCCTCCCTGCCAGTCGACTCTCGATCGACGTCGAGTCACCGATTCCCCGCACGCCGTCCGGCAAGGTCGACTACGGCTCGATCACGCAGTCGCGTCCCGAGCCGGGCACCGCGCCCGCCGAGACCGCACTCGCCGACCCGACTTCCGTCCCGACCGCCGACGCAACCGATGCGGTGCGGGCGACGTTCGCCAGGGTGCTGGGCCGTCCCGATGTCGACGGCGACGACACGTTCGTGTCGCTCGGCGGTGATTCCCTCAGTTACATCGAGTGCTCGATCCAACTCGAGTCGATCCTCGGGCGCCTTCCCGCCGACTGGCACCTCTGCCCGATCGACGCCCTGCAGACCAGACACCGTGGACGGTTCCTCACACGCATCGACACCACCGTGCTCCTGCGTGTCATCGGCATCTGTGCCGTCGTGGCGACCCACATGCACCTGCGGTTCGTGCCGGGCGGCGCTCACCTGATGCTGGCCGTGGTCGGCTACAACCTGAGCCGCTTCATGCTGCCGATCGCAGACACCAGGGCACGGATCTTGGCCGGCCTGCGCACCGTTGCGCGCGTCGCGGTGCCCACCGTCGTCTGGGTCGCCGGCGGCCTCCTCCTCGGAGCGAGCTACGGCGCAGGCACGCTGCTCCTGGTGAACAACTACGTCGGGCCCCGTTCGCACCGGCAGGACCACTGGCACTTCTGGTTCATCGAGGTCTTCATCCAGGCGACCCTCGCGCTGACGATCCTGCTGGCGATTCGGCCGGTGCGGAACCTCGAACGTCGCCTGCCCTATCTCTTTCCGCTCGGCCTGCTCGGGCTCGCGTTGCTCGCTCGGATGGAGTGGGCCCAGATGGGCGATTGGTACAACCTTCGCTACCGCACGCACGGCGTCGCATGGTTTCTCGTGCTGGGATGGCTGATGCATCGTTCCGACACCCTCCCCAAGCGGGCCACGACCGCCGCGATCTGCCTGCTGACGGTGCCGGGGTTCTTCCACTACGCACCGCGTGAGTGGTTCATCACCGTGGGCCTGCTCGTCCTGCTGTTCTGGCGCGAGGTGCCGTTTCCGCGTCTGGCCGTCCGTCCGGTCGCGGCGCTGGCGTCGGCGTCCATGTGGATCTACATCTCCCACTTCGCGATCTGGCCACCGATGGTCGATCTGCTCGGCGTCCGACTCGCCTACGTCGCGACGATCGGGGCGGGGGTCGGCATCTGGGCGTTGAGCGAGCGCGTCGTCGATCTCGCTCGATCGACCACGACGTGGCGCAGGGTTGCGACGCGGTACGGCGTCGTTAGGATCCCCTAACGAACGCAGCGCGTCACACCGACCGCTCACCACGACATCCGTTCTGTCCCCACAGGAGCACCCGTGCAGCCGTCCCCACCCCACCGTCGACGTCGAGTTGCACTGGCAGCGATCACCGTGGCGGCCCTCGCCGCCGTCGCAACGGGCTGCTCCGGAGACGACGGCGACACGCTGCACGTCTACAGCGGCCGTCACTACGGCATCGAGAGCGCGTTCGAGGCCTACATGGAGGAGACGGGCGTCAAGATCGAGTTCCTGACGGGCAACGACGCCGAACTGCGCGAGCGGATCGCCGCCGAGGGCGACGACACGAAGGCCGACGCCTACATCACCGTCGACGCCGGCAACCTCGCGGCCGCCGCCGAGCAGGGACTCTTCCAACCCACCGACTCCCCGATCCTCGACGCGGCCATTCCCGACGAGCTGAGCGACCCGGACGGCCTCTGGTACGGGCTGACGCAGCGAGTTCGGACCATCGTGTTCAATCCCGACGAGATCGATCGGGCCGACGTCCCGACGACCTACGAACAGCTCGCCGATCCCGAATGGAAGGGTCGCATCTGTCTGCGCAACTCGTCCAACGTGTACCAGCAGTCGCTGGTGGCCAGCCTGATCGCGTCCGACGGCGAGGAGGAGGCACTCCGGGTGGTCGAGGGCTGGGCGGACAACGCCGAGATCCTCAACAACGACGTCTTGATCCTCGAATCGCTCGCCGACGGGCTGTGTGATGTCGGCATCGTCAACCACTACTACCTGGCACGAATGATCGAGGAGGACCCGGACTTCCCGGTCGAGTTGCTCTGGGCCAACCAGGACGATCGCGGCGTCCACGTCAACATCTCCGGCGGCGGGGTCACCGCCGCATCGAAGCACCCGGAGATGGCGCAGGCGTTCCTCGAGTGGCTGGCCACCGACGGACAACAAGCGCTCGTCGGCGGCAACCACGAGTACCCCGCGAACCCGGACACGCCGGTCGATCCGTTGATCGTCGAGGAGTTCGGCACCGACTTCCTTCGCGACCCGCTCGATGCATCCGTGTTCGGTGCGCTCAATCCCGAGGCCACGAGGCTGATGGACGAAGCCGGATACCGCTGAGCGAATGGCGTCACTCGCCCGCGTGACGGGCCGCCGCCGACCCGAGGGGTCGAGATGGTGGACGGTGTTCTCCGTCATCGCCGCGGTGGTGGTCATCGTTCCGGTGGCGATGCTCGTCACCAGCGTGTTCAGCCCCAACACCGAGGTCTGGAGCCAACAGTGGCGAACCCGGCTTCCTGACGAGATCCGCACCACTGCGGTGTTGCTCGCCGGGGTCGCACTGTGCACGGTCGTCATGGGCGCAGGGCTCGCGTGGCTCGTCAGCGCATACCGATTCCCGGGATCACGCCATCTGGGCTGGATGTTGATCCTGCCGCTGGCGATGCCGACCTACATCCTCGGCTTCCTCACGTTGGCAACCGTCGGACGGACCGGACCGATCCAGGACTGGTGGCGCGACACGTTCGGACGCGACGCCTGGTTTCCCGATGTCGAGTCGGTCTGGGGGGCGATCGCGACGTTCAGCCTGGTGCTCTACCCGTACGTCTACCTGCTGGCCCGTGCGGCCCTTCGCGACCAGGCTGCCGGGGCATACCACGCGGCGCGCACCCTCGGTGCCGGCCCGACCGAAGCGGCGCGCCGCGTCGTGTTCCCACTCGTCCGCCCCGCCATCGCCGCGGGTGGTGCAGTCGTGATGATGGAGACGCTCACGGACTTCGCCACCGTGCAGTACTTCGGTGTCGACACCGTCTCGGTCGGGGTCTTCCGCATCTGGCGAGGCACCTACGACCGCGACGCTGCGAGCGAGATCGCCACGCTCGTGCTCGCGTTCGCCCTGCTGGCGATCGGCCTCGAACGAATCGCCCGAGGGCGCGCCAAATTCGGGCAGTCAGGTGGCGCCGGCGCCGGAATGGAACCGCGCCGCCTCCGAGGCTGGCGGGCCGCCGCGGCGACCGGCGTGTGCGCCAGTGTCGTCCTCGCCGCCTTCATCGGCCCCGTCGTCCAGCTCTCGATCTGGGCCATTCGCGAGCAGCGCGGCGACCGTGGAACACCACTGCTCGAGGAGTACCCGAGGTATCTCTGGAACAGCATCCAACTGGTGATCATCACGGTCGTGATCTGCACGGTCGTCGCGGTGATTCTCTCCAACGCCCAACGCTTCGGCCGACCGCGCCTGACGCGGGCGGCGACCCGTGCGACCGCCATCGGCTACGCCGTCCCTGGCCCTGTGGTGGGCATCGGCGTGCTCCTCACCGTCGTCGCGCTCGATGCGGCGTTGGAATGGGTGGGGCTCGACCTGCCGGGAGCGATCGCGACGGGCTCGGTGCTGGTGCTGGTCTACGCCTACGTGGTGCGCTTCCTGGCTCCCGGCCTCGCCGCTGTCGAGTCGGGGATCAACCAGGTTCCCGAGGAGATGACCGCGTCGTCACGCACGCTGGGCGCCCCTCCGGTGCAGACGATGCGACGGGTGCACCTCCCGTTGGCGAAGGCGTCGCTCGCCAGCGCCGCCGTGCTGGTGGGCGTCGATGCGCTCAAGGAACTGCCGATCGTGCTGCTGCTGCGGCCGTTCGGCTTCGATACCCTCCCGATCTGGGTCTACAACCTCGCGTCGGAGTCCCGGTTCCAGCAGGCCGCACTGCCGGCGCTGTCCATCATTCTCGTTGCCCTGGTGCCCGTGTATCTCCTCTCTCGTCAGCTCGACCGTCAATGACTCCTTCACTCGAGGTCCTCGGCGTCACCAAGCGCTTCGGTGACGTCACCGCAGTCGATGACGTCTCGTTCCGACTCGGACCAGACGAGCTGCTCGCCCTCGTGGGCCCGAGCGGATGCGGCAAATCGACGTTGCTGCGCATCATCGCCGGCCTGCACCGCGCCGACGCCGGCTCGATCTCACTCGCCGGGGTGGGTGTGGTCGACGACGAACACACGACGCTCCCACCTGAGCGGCGCCGCGTGGGGTTGGTGTTCCAGGAGCATGCCCTGTTCCCCCACCTGTCGGTGTCCAAGAACGTCGCCTTCGGCGTGGGGAAGGGCACCGCCGCCGATGCCCGGGTCGCGGAGATGCTCGACGTGGTCGGCCTCGACGGGTTCGGTGAGCGCTATCCCCACGAGCTGTCCGGCGGTGAACGCCAGCGGGTGGCCCTCGCCCGGGCGCTCGCCCCACAACCGGCGCTGATGCTGCTCGACGAGCCCTTCGCCAGCCTCGACCCGAACCTGCGCTCGCGCATTCGCGACGACGTCGTCGCGATCCTGCGTGCCACCAGCACGCCTGCGGTGTTCGTCACCCACGACCAGCCGGAGGCGCTGGCGATCGGTGATCGAATCGCCGTGATGCGCGGGGGCCGAGTCGTGCAGCTCGACGACCCGACGATGGTCTTCCACTCCCCTGCCGACCGGTTCGTCGGTGCATTCATGGGAGAGGCCGACTTCCTCACGGCCGCGACCGCACGAGCCGACTTCGCCACGCCGCTGCTCAGCGGAGTCGACGACGACCGACTCGTGATGCTGCGTCCCGACGACGTGACCTTCACCGCCGACGGCAGCGGACGCGCCGAGGTGATCGATGCGGAATTCCGGGGATCCAGCTGGTGCTACACACTGCGCCTGGATTCGGGTGCGGCGGTCCACTCGACGCGGTCCCATCTGGTCCACGTCGACGTCGGGACGACGGTGACCGCGATGATCGTCGACGGCCACGAGCCCGTCGTCATCCCCCGCTGACCCGCTCGGCCATCGGGCGCCCGAACGCCACGGCCGCCGACCTGACGAGCGGTGTCGGAGCGCGTCCCTCCTGGCCCCACTCGGCGACCCCACCGCCACACCACTACTCTGCGGCGGTGGACCGGCGCCCCGTGATCATCGTGCTCGCCGGGGTCGTGATCTCCGTTCTGTTCGTGCTCGTCGCCACGGGCGGGGAGGTGCCACTGGCGGACGGACCGCCCGACTTCGCCGAGCCCGCCCCCTCGCAGACGCCGCTCGAATTGCCGCCGCAGATCACGCTCGAGGTGCAACCCGGCGAGAGATCACCGATCCAGATCCCCTACATCGTCGAGTTGGTGCTTCGAATCGTGTTCTACGGCTGTGTGGCCGCGCTCGTGGTGTTGCTCGCCGCATACGCGAGGCGATCGCGACCCCGACTGCGCTGGCGACGTCGGCGACCGCGCGCCGTCGACTTCGAC
>JBAWHL010000467.1:0-13157 GCA_049593815.1 Ilumatobacteraceae bacterium
GCGCGAAGCCGACCTCGACGTGATCGAGCCGACCGAGACCGCCGAGGCGGCGTGGGTGCAGCATGTCAACGACTGGGCCGACATCACCCTCTATCCGCGTGCGAACTCCTGGTACATGGGCGCCAACGTCCCCGGCAAGCCCCAGGTGTTCCTGCCGTATCCGGGCGGCGTCGGCGGCTACCGGGAAATCTGCGATGAGGTCATCGAGCGCGACTACCTCGGGTTCGCGTTCGAAGGACGCAGTGGCGTGCAGGTCAACGACGGCGTGATCCGCGGCGTGAAGCCCGACGTGGCGATGATGCTCCAGGCAATGGCCGACATGGGCCTGCCCCCCATCGAGTCGATGTCGGTGGACGACGCCCGAGCGTTCATGGAGGCGTCGGGAGCGATGAGCCCCCCAGGACCCGACGTCGGCGAGATCGTCGACGGCGTGCTGCCGGGCGCCGACGGGTCCGAGCTGGCCTACCGTCTGTACCGCCCGGCGACCGATGGGCCACATCCGATCGTCGCCTACTTCCACGGTGGCGGCTGGGTGCTCGGCAGCGAGACATCCGACGACCCGCTGTGTCGAGACCTGTGCGTGCGTTCGGGCGCGATCATCGTGTCCGTCAACTACCGACACGCACCCGAGGCGCGCTTCCCCGCAGCAGCCGACGACGGCCTCGCCGCGACGACATGGATCGCCGATCACGCCACGGAGCTGGGCGGCATTCCCGGCCGACTCGCCGTGGCCGGTTGGAGTGCGGGAGCGAACGTCGCCGCCGTCACCTGCCAACAGGCGAGACTCGCGGGCGGACCCGCCATCACGGGACAACTGCTCCTCAACCCGGTCACCGACTGCGACTTCGGACGCCCGTCGTACACCGAGAACGCGGACGGATACGCGCTCACGGCCGGCCTCATGCGCTGGTTCTGGGACCACTACGCGGACGAGTCCGATCGCGCGGACCCGAAGGCCTCGCCGCTGCTCGCCGACGACCTGTCCGGCCTGCCACCGGCCATGGTGGTCACCAGCGAGTACGACCCCCTGCGTGACGAAGGCGACGCCTACGCCGCCGCGCTGGAGGCAGCCGGTGTCCAGGTCGACCATCTCCAGGCTGCCGGACAGACCCACACCTCGGTCGGCGCGGTCGACGTGCTGATCACTCCGGTCCCGATCCGCGAGCAGATGGGCAATGCCGTACGCGGATTCTTCGGCGCCAGCGTCCCTGCGTGAGCTCCGACCTCGGTGCCGCGACCGTTACAAAAGGGGTCTGACCCCTGATGTAACGGTCAGGTGTCGGTGTCGGTGAGGGGGGTGGGGAGTTCGGGACCGGGCCAGAGTTGGTCGGCGACCGCCAGTGCCAGCACGGCGAGCACGCAGCCGTACAGGGCTCCACCGATGCCGTAGATCCCATACCCAAGGATCGCGACGACGACCGGCACCGCCGGACCGACGTGCAACGACCGTTCGTCGACACGACGACGCCACCAGAAGGCTTCGACGACCTGGAGTGTGAGCGCCACGGCGGCGACCAACACGACCTCGACGTCCGAAGCGACACCGATCCCCAGCAACAACACCGGCAGCCAACCGACGAAGATTCCGAGGTACGGCAACAGCGCCGCGATCGCCCCGAACAGCGCCAGCAACCCGACGGCAGGGAGGTCGAGCATCGTGGCGACGATCCAGATGAACACCCCACTGACCAGCCCTTGGGCGATCGAGGCCCACACGTACGCCTGCGTCCGACGCGCTGCTTCGTTGAGCGCTGGTCGATAGCGATCGCGCCGATCGGGCGAGAGTTGGTCGAGTCCCCCGTTGATCATCGACGGACCGAACAGCAACAGGAAGATCGTCAGGATCATCGACACGAAATACGGCGGCGCCGACAACGCCGCCGACCGGATGGCGTCGCTGCCCGAACCGGTTCGTTCGTCCAGGCGATCCGTGAGCTCGGTCACCTGATCGACGAGCCCGATCTCTCGAGCGATCTCACCGACGCGATCCCCGCGCTGCTCGATCTCCTCGGCGATCGACGGGCCGGACTCCTGGATCTGCTCCACTTGGTCGAGCACGCTCGACGAGTACAACCAGGCCAGACCGGCGCCCAGCACGATGACCATCAGGAACGTGAGCACGATCGCCAGCGCTCTCGGCATCACGCGATCCATGCCCTGCACGACGGGAGACAGCATCAGCGCGACGAGCGACGCCGCGACCGCCCAGCCGATCACCTGGTGCGCCTCGTTGAAGATGTTGCGGGTGACGATCACGACGCAGATCAGCGCTGTCACCAGCGCGACGATCCGCCACGGCGGTGGCATCACGAGCGGGCGACCCGTCACCGAACCACGTACCGACCCGGGCGCCCGGGACACCGGTTCGATTGGTGCATCGGCGGACGCCATCGTGCGTAATGTACCTCGCAGTGCAGGACCGCTCGGAGATGTCGTGATCGACGAACACCCCGTCGCTGACGCCCCGCCAGGGCAGGTTCGCGTCGAGGTGATGCTGGTTTCGATGATCGCGGTCGGGGTGCTCGCGGCGATGGTCGTGCTGGCGATCTTCGAGACCGCACCGAGCCAGCTCACGGCCCTCGGCGTCGGCGTCCTGGTGGCGCTCGCGCTCGACCCGGTGCTGCGGGCCACCCAGCGTCGCTTCCACTGCAGCCGAGCGGTCGGCACGATCATCGTCGGCACGGCGTTCGCGTTCGTGCTCGGAGCCATCGTCCTGGTCCTCGGCCCGCAAGCGGCCGATCAGGCGGGCCAGTTCGCCGACGAACTCCCTGCCACGGTCGAGGAGTTCTACAGCTGGCCGGCGATCGGCTCACGCCTCGAAGCAGCGGACGCGGTCGGCAAGGTCGAACAGTTCGTCGACGATCTCCCGAGCCAGATCGATGCCGATTCGATCTCCGACGTCGCCGATCGTCTGCTCGGCGGGCTCAGCGCGGCGCTGCTCGTCCTCATCACGGCGATCGCGGTGCTGCTCGACGGCGAGGCACTCGTCGCCCGCATTCGGCGGGCCATCCCCGAAGATCGCCAGGACCGCGCCGACGAGATCGGCGGGATCATCTACCGATCTCTCGCCCGGTACTTCGCCGGTTCCGTCGGCGTCGCACTCCTCAACGGCACCGTGATTCTGACCGCCGGCCTGATCCTCGGCATTCCGCTCGCCCCCCTCGCGGGCGTGTGGGCAGCGATCACCAACCTCATCCCCCAGATCGGCGGGTTCCTCGGCGGGTCGTTCTTCGTGCTCCTCGCCGTCACCCAGGGAGCACTCCCTGGTCTGATCGCGCTCGTCATCTTCCTCGGCTATCAGCAACTGGAGAACAACGTCATCCAACCGACCGTCATCGGCAAGGCCGTCAACCTGACGCCGCCGACGACGATGCTCGCCGCGCTCATCGGCGGCGCAGCCGCCGGCGTCCCCGGTGCGCTCGTCGCCACACCGCTGATCGGTGCCGTCAAGTCGGTGTGGCTCGACACACACGGCGACACGGACGACGAGGACGACACGAACGACGGCGGCAACGGAGCAGATGCCCAGTCGCCGGGTGTCCTGCGCCGTCTCATCGGCAAGGTGATCCCGTCGACCTCGTGAGCGTTACAAAAGGGGTCTGACCCCTGATGTAACGGTCAGTGGGTGGGGTCAGGGGTGAGGTGGAGCGTGAGCACGGCGATGTCGTCGTTGTGCCGATCGGACTCGTTGAGCGACTCGTAGATGTCCGTCGCGAACTGCGCCGTGATCGGCAACTGCTCGACGGCCAGACGCAGCCGCTCGAGCGCGTCGTCGATCGGTTCGTCCGAGCGCTCCACGAGACCGTCGGTGAACAACACCAACGTGTCACCGGGCTCGAGCACCCGAGCCGTGGAGTCGTAGTCGGCGGCAACACCCGCACCCAACGGCGGGCCATGGGTGTAGGACAGGAACTGCGCCGACCCGTCGCTGGTACGCAGCAAGGGGTACGGATGTCCGGCGGTGGTCCACGTCAGGATCTTCGTCTCCCGGTCGTAGACCGCGATGACGCTGGTGGTGAATGTGGAGGCGATGTGCGAGAGCACACGGTTCGCCTGTGTGGCAATTTCCTCGGGCCCCAACTCCTGCAATGCGAGCGCGTGGACGGTCGCCCGCGTCCGCGCCATCTCGCCCACTGCCACCGGACCGTGGTTGGCGACGTCCCCGATCGCAATCAAGGTGCACCGCTCCGACACCTCGATCACGTCGTACCAGTCTCCACCAGCGTTCGTGGCAGCGCTCGCGGGGCGATACAGACCCGACAGCAACACCCCCTCGATCGGGTCGAGGCTCGGCTGCAGCGTCGCCTCGATCGATCGCACCGCGGCAGCCTGCTCCTCGATCAGTTGGGCACGGGCCAAGCCCTGCGCGACCAGGCTGGCGAGCGTGTACATCACCAGGCGAAGCGGCTCGGCGAACGGGTTCGGCGCGTCGTAGACCAGGCCGATCACGCCGGTGACGTTCCCGGCGACGCTCAGCGGGAGCACGACCCACGCGTGATGATCGTTCGCCTCGACCTCGGTGACGAGACCGGGATATGCCTCGAGGAACTCCCGCCGCGACGAGAAGAACCGTGGATGACCATCGTGCATCGCGTCCGAGAACGGCTCCGCCCCGGCGGTGAGCGTGAACGAACTCCAGCGATCGGCAGTGGCCAGGTCGATGCCGCGATGATCCATCATCGTCACGCGGTCGCCGTCACCGATCACGAACGTTCCGCCGGCGGCGCCGACCATCGACAACCCGTACCGGAGCAACGCATGGCCGACCGCGTCCGCGTCGGTGGCCCCCACCAGGGCGGAGGCGAGATCGTTGAGGTTCTGGAGTCGCTCGATCGCCGCGGTGAACGCCGTGTCGACCGCCTGCATCTGCGACGACGACTGCGCGACGACGCCGCTTCCGGCCGCTTCGAGCCGCAACCGTTCGTCGATGAAGTCGGTCACCTCCTCGGGATGGTTGAGCACCAGCCACGGCGTGCCATCGGGATGGGGGACGGCGACGTTGGTGACGTGCCAATACCGCTCGACCAGTTCCTCGCTGTCGATCTCGGCCACGTCGTAACGCAGCAGCGGCATCGTGTGGGACCCGCCCGTCAGCAGGGCGAACTCGAGCGAGCGGCGCAGACCCTGGGCCTCGTCGAGCTCACCCTCCTCGGGTTCGGGCTCCGGGAACACGTCGAACACCGCTCGGCCGATCAGGTCGTCGGCGGATCTGCCCACGACCTCGCAGTACGCGGTGTTGACCGCCACGTACTGCAGCGACGTCGACAGCAGCGCGAACGGACTCAGCACGGCGTCGAAGACATCGGCCAACGCCGGGCCCAGCTCGCTCCAGGTGTCACGGGGCGTCGAACCCTGCGGAGTCATCGGCACAAGGTACCGACCACAGAGGCTCTGCCACTCACGTCGGTAGCGTGATTCGGATGACTCGCCACCGGCCCGCCCACGTGGCCCAGGGAACGTGGCGGAGTGGCGCGCTGCACGTGTGGGGGTGGAACGGCATCGACACCGCCCCGATGGCGTGGCTGTACAGCGGCTTTCGACGGGTCGATCGCGACGGCATCCGCTCCGGGTGGCACGACACACCGGTCTCCTATGGGGCGATCGGTCGGATCAGCATCGACGTCGGCCGACCACCGTCGCTGCATGCCTCGTCCGTCGAGCTCGACGCCATGGGCACGGCGATCTGGCTGTCCGATCTGCCGAGCGAGCCCGACGACCTGTCCGACTCACTCGCCTGGTTCGCCCGCATCGCCGAGGTCGCCCGACGCACCGTCTCCAGCGGGCGGTTGACCGCTGTCGTCGTCAACGAAGGCCCGTTCACCGTGGCCCGATGGCGCCCCGTCACCAACGAGGCCATCGACTCGACCCTTGCCGCGCTCGACGCTTCCATGCCCGAGATCTGCACGGCCGGATCCGGGGCGAACGCGTCGTCGATCTACACCCAACTCGTCGACGGCATCGCTCGATCGTTCCTGCACAGCGGCGGCTGGAAGGCCGACCTCGGCCGCGGTCGGACCCCGTCGGTGCAAGCGTTGCGCGCCACGTTCGGCGCGCTGGCCAAGCCCGACCACGTGGTCCGTGGCGGCACCGACGACTTCGACACGGCACTGCACCAGCTCCGCGGCGAACTCGATCGGCATCAACGTCGACTCGACGGCGAACCCGTCGTCGTCCCACGTCTGCGCCTGTTGATCACCGACGACCCGCACGATCCCTGGGTCGTGCGCCTCGAACTGGTCGACGATCGAGACGCCGCCCGTTGGTGCACCGCCGCGGACGTCTGGGACGCGAAACCCGGCGCCATCGAAGTCGCCAAGAGCGAAGCCCACCTTCCGCTGCTCCGCGACCTGATCGGCGCCACGGTCGAGCAGATCGGCGCCGTCCCTGGCCTCGCCGACCTCGCCGTCCAGCACGAACCGACACAGATCGAGCTCGAACTCGACGTCGCCGAGGACTTCCTCGACATCGCCCCGGTCGAACTCGAACGCAAGGGCATCGAGCTGATCGGCCCCGAACGCCTCATCCGCACGCGGGTCAGCGTCGCGGGCGACGCCACGCCGACACCCTCGGACGACCGGCGCAAGCAGTTCGGCAAGGAAGCTCTCGTCGAGTGGAAACTCGTGATCGGCGACGAGCAGATCTCCGATGCCGAGATTGCCCGTGCCGAGGAAGCCGGCGCCACGCTGCTACACACAGGCCACCGGTGGGTGCGCATCGACGCGGACGAACTCCGTCGCAAGCGGGCGAAACTGACCGAGCTGAAAGACACCAAGCGAGCCGTCTCGCCGCTCGAACTGCTGCAGCTCGCCAACGACGACGACCTGTACTTCGGGGAGCCTCCCGAGACCGAGTCCGAGAACGACCCGCTCTCGGCAGACACCCTCGCTCCCGACACGAACGACTGGGTCCACGACCTCCTCGCTGGCCTGCCCGACGAGCAACTCGCCGAGACCCACGAATCCGACGAGTTCATCGGCGAACTGCGCCACTATCAGCGTCGGGCGCTGTCGTGGCTGCAGTTCCTCTCCCGTCTCGGGCTCGGTGCCTGCCTCGCCGACGACATGGGCCTCGGCAAGACCGCGACCACGCTCGCCCACCTCGTCGAGCGGCCCGGCCCCCACCTCGTGGTGTGTCCGCTCAGCGTCGTGCTCAACTGGAGCCAGGAGGCCGCACGGTTCACCCCGAAGCTCGACGTCCACGTCCACCACGGCACGAATCGAGCGCAGGGGCTGCACTCCGACGACTCGCTGTTCGACTCCGACCCCGAGCGACAGGTCGTCATCACCACCTACGGTCTGCTGCCACGCGACCTCGAACACCTCGGCGAGATCGACTGGTCGACCGTGGTGCTCGACGAAGCCCAGATGGTGAAGAACCCCAACACCAAGGCCGCTCGGGCCGTGCGCAGCCTCCGCGCCGGCCAGAAGATCGCGCTGACCGGCACCCCCGTCGAGAACCGGCTCAGCGAGCTGTGGTCGATTCTCGACGCGGTCAACCCCGGCCTGCTCGGCAGCTTGCAGAAGTTCCGCGAGCGGTTCGGGACACCGATCGAACGACACGGCGACGCCGAGGCAGCAGCGCGACTCCGCAAGATCACCCAACCGTTCATCCTGCGACGCACCAAGGCCGACAAGCGGCTGCTCCCCGACCTGCCCGACAAGATCGAACAGATCGCCTACGCCAAGCTCACCCGGGAACAGGCGACGCTCTACCAGCAGGTCGTCGACCAGTTGTTGACCGATGCGGAGCAGACCGACGGCATGAAGCGTCGCGGTCTCGTCCTCGCGGCGCTGATGCGGCTCAAGCAGATCTGCAATCACCCGGCACACGCCCTCAGCGACGACTCCCGTCTGGCCGGACGCTCGGGCAAACTGACCCGTTTCGACGAACTGGTCACCGACCTCCTCGACCAGGGCGAACGCGCGCTCGTGTTCACCCAGTTCCGCGAGATGGGCGAACTCCTCGTGCGCCACGTGAACGAACAGTTCCACTTCACCGCGCCATTCCTCCACGGCGGCGTGTCGCGGACCGGACGGGACCGCATGGTCGACGCGTTCCAGGACGGTTCCGGCCCACCGCTGCTCCTGGTCTCGCTGAAGGCGGGTGGCACCGGGCTCAACCTCACCGCTGCCAGCCAGGTCATCCACTACGACCGCTGGTGGAATCCGGCTGTCGAGGACCAGGCCACCGACCGCGCGTGGCGCATCGGCCAGGAACGAACGGTCAACGTCCACAAGCTCGTCTGCGAGGGCACCGTCGAAGAACGCATCGGCGCGGTCATCGACGACAAACGCAAGCTGGCCGACGCGGTCGTCGGCACCTCGGAGGCGTGGCTGTCCGAGCTCTCGACCGACGATCTGCGTGACCTGGTCGTGCTGGAGATGGACTCGTGAGCCGACCGCGCAAGCCGTTCGGGGTGAACCACCCCGGTCGCCTCCCGGCGACGATGATGAAGGTCCTGGCCGCGGAGATGAGCGACCCGCAACGACTCCGACGCGGCAAGCAGTACGCACAGGACGGATCCGTTCTCGACATCGTCATCGAACCCGGCATCGTGACCTGCGAGGTCCAGGGGTCACGATCGACCCCGTACGTCGTCACGATCCAGGTCACCGCCGGTGACGGCATGCCGATGCGACGCGACATCGAGACGACCTGCTCGTGTCCCGACGCCGACAACTGGGATGATCACGCGTGCAAGCACGCCGTCGCCGCGATGTTCACGCTGAGCGACGAGTTCCTGATGGAACCCGAACTGCTCGACGTGTGGCGCAACCGACAACCGAACAGCGACGGCGACGACGACGGGCCGCACGACGACCGCGACGAGCCCGACGACGAGCAGGATCGCCGCGATCACAGCGGCGGGATCCGGCGGCGCCATCTCCGCCTCGTCGATCCCGACGAGCGACCCCATAGCGAGCCGGAGCGGGTCACACCGCCCGAGGATCGACTCGATGGGCTCCTCACGATCCCGGCAGGGGCCCACCTGCCCGAGGTTCCCGACCTCGAACGCATCGAGCCCGACCTGCCTCGGCCGCCACAACTCGCGGCGATCCTGCGCGACGCGCTCGCCAACCTTCGCATCGAGTGGGACTGACGCACACGGCGCACGCACGCTGTGACGTCGGGTGGCCACGTGCGGTGAGCGACCGCCACCTACACTGGCGGCCATATGTCCGGCCACGCCGCGCAGGTCGCGGAGACACTGCTGTCCAACATCGATCAGGTGGTGCGCGGCAAACGTGACGAGATCCGGCTGGCGCTGTGTTGTCTGCTGACCGAGGGCCACCTGCTCCTCGACGACGTGCCGGGCACAGGCAAGACGAGCCTCGCGAAGGCGATCGCCAATTCCATCTCGGGGACGTGGAAGCGGGTGCAGTTCACCCCCGACCTCCTCCCGACCGACATCACCGGCGTGATGGTCTACGACCAGCGTTCGAGCCAGTTCGACTTCCGTGAGGGCCCGGTCTTCACGAACGTGCTCATCGGAGACGAAATCAACCGCGGCAGCCCCAAGACCCAGTCGGCTCTGCTCGAAGTGATGGAGGAGCGCCAGGTCACCTCCGACGGCGTCAGTCGACCGGTCCCCCGGCCGTTCTTCGTGATCGCCACGCAGAACCCGCGGGACTTCCAGGGCACCTTCCCGCTGCCCGACGTGCAACTCGACCGGTTCGCGATGCGTCTCACGCTCGGCTACGCGGACACCGAGACCGAAGTGTCGATTCTCGACGAATTCCAACGGCACCGTTCCGATGACGAACTGTCCGCCGTCACCGATCCAGCAGCACTCGACCGCGCGATCGACGAGATCGATCGCGTCGATGTCGTCCGTTCGGTGAACGAGTACATCGTGCAGATCGCGAACGCCACACGCACCCATCCCGACCTCCGTCTCGGCGTGTCCACGCGTGGCACGATCACCCTGCTGCGCGTCGCTCGGGCATTCGCCGCGACGGACGAACGTGACTACGTCACCCCCGACGACATCAAGGCGATCGCCACCCCTGTCCTCGCCCACAGGATGGCCTTGACGGCGGAGGCGGAGTTGCGCGGCACGCGCGTGGCCAACGTCCTCGCCGACATCATCGACGAGGTCCCGGTGCCGCGTTCCCGCGAGGGCTGAGCATGCTCACCAGGTCCGGCCTCGGCGCAGTGCTGGCCGCGATCATGCTCGCTGTGCTCGGGTGGTGGTGGAACTACGAGGAACTGGTCGTCGCCGCCATCACCATTGCGGGCGTCGTGCTCGCCGCGATCTGGGTGTCGCAGCGGCCGCTGCGGGCGTCGGTCTCACGACACCTCACCGCGGTGCGCGTGCCGCGTGGCGATCCGATCCGCGTCGACTACCGGCTCCGCAACACCACCCGGTTCCGGTCGGGGCGCGCCACGATCGTCGACCGCTGCGATCAGGCCGGCACCCGGGTCCTCACCGAGCCGGTCGCCCCCCAGTCGGAGCGGACCGTGAGCGGCACGATCCCGACCCGGCGGCGTGGGGTCTTCGACGTCGGGCCGCTCGACATCGAGCGCGTCGACCCGTTCTGGCTCACCGTCGGACGACGACGCTCAGCGGAGACCTCGACGGTCACCGTGCATCCGAAGGTCTACGACCTCGTCGGGCCGCAAGGAGCGGTGCGGGTGGTCGAGAACGAATCGGTCCTGCGCCGGGCGACGGCGGACCCGATGTCGGGTTTCGTGTCGATGCGCGAGTACGTGGCGGGGGATGACCCCCGGATGATCCACTGGCCGACCACGGCGCGCACCGGCACCCTGATGGTTCGCGAGCACGTCGAAGTCCGTCGCCCCGAGTTCACCGTCGTCCTGGACACCTCGCCGGGGGTCGGAACGGCTGACGACTTCGAAGAGGCCGTCGACGTCACGGCGACCCTGGCGGTCCATGCCATCCGCACCGGTCTCGATGTCGTCGTGCGAACCACCGACCGAGCACACGCCGGGCGGCCGACGCCCTTGGTCACGGACGCGGCGATCCTCGATCTGCTGACACCGGTACAGCAGTCCACCGGAATGG
Source organism: Ilumatobacteraceae bacterium (assembly GCA_049593815.1). Lineage (GTDB taxonomy): Bacteria > Actinomycetota > Acidimicrobiia > Acidimicrobiales > Ilumatobacteraceae > Sva-07. The sequence continues at coordinate 11,027 of JBAWHL010000467.1, forward strand.
GCCTCCTGCCCGTCGGAGCGCTGTTCACCGGTGGATTCGACCACACATCGGTCGTGTTCGTCACGGGGCCCAACGGTCCGTCGAGCACGTTCTCGACGTCGGACCGGATGTCGATCGTGAGAGTTGGCGACGGCGCGGCGAGCGGCGTCGGCATCGTGCTCGCCGCCGCCGACGCCAAGGAGTTCGTCCGACGATGGCGGACGTGGTCATGAGCGCCACGATCACCACCGCCCCCACGGCGTCTCCCGCACCCGCACCAGCGCCCTCATCGCCAGCATCAGCACCCGGCGGATCGGATCACACTGCCACCGCGGACGAACGCCAGCCACCGACGACCGCCCTCGTCCGCATGCGAGTGCTCCTGCTGCTCTCGGCATTTCTCGTCGTCTCCTCCACGGCATGCGGAATCTTCGACCGCGTCGAGATCGCGATCGTGCTCGCACCGGTCCTGCCAGCGGCCGGCGCGATCGTCACCGCGCGACGGCCCGGCGCTCAGCGCCTTCCGGTCGCAGCCGTGCTCGTCGTCGCCACGGGAACGATCGCGACCATCGCCAGCGGTGGCGGACTCTCCGACGTCTTGGACGCATTCACTTCGGGGTTCCAGGGTCTGCTGTCGACCGAATGGCCGAGCCCCGACCGTCCCGACCTGATCGGATCGGTCTCGGTCTTCCTCGCGGTGGCCATGGCCGCAAGCGCCGAACTGGCGACGCGCCCACGGTTCCACCTCCTGCCCCTGGCCCCGCTCCTCGTCGCCTATTCGTGCGTCGTCGCCCTCAGCGCCCCACTGGGTGTGACGTGGACGACCCTGGTGGCGCTCGCGCTGTCGTGCATCGTCTTCGCTCTGTTCCGCAACGAGGGAGGACTGCACGACCGTCTCGTGTTGTTGCGCGGCGAACGTCGGCTGATCCCGTTGCTGACCATCGTCGCGCTGATCACGGCGATGCTCACCGTCCCGATCACCCTCGCCAGCCGGGCCGACCCACGGCGCACCGACCCGGCCGAACGAACCGCCCCACTGCTCGACCCGATCGAATCGACGCTTGCGCTCCGTGACCTCGACCCCGCGATCCCACTCCACCTGATCACGCCCCGACGCGACGAGCAGCTCCCGTCTCGGTGGCGCACAGCGGCGTTGGAGGACTACGACGGCGCCCGCTGGACCCCGGAACTGACGTTGCGGCCGATCGGCGGAACCCTCGGCGACGCGACGGGCCCAACGGTTGAGGTCGACATCTCCTTCCTCGACGACGACCTCTCCCTCGTGCCCCTGCCGGGCCCGCCGATCTCGGTCGACGTTCCCGTCGAGACCGATGCTGAACGCACCGTCGTCCGACTCGTCGACCGCCCCGAGGTCGGCGACCTGGTCGGCATCTCGGCGAATCGGTCCCCCTCGCGTGACGCGGCCATCGGTGCCGAGGTCGTCAACCGTCCCGTGCCCGACGAGGCCGCGACGTTGTCCGAACTCGCCACGGCGTTGGCAGGCGATGGCAGCCCCCTCGACCAGCTCACGCAGCTCGAGAACACGATGCGGAATGACTTCGTGCTCGACAACGCCGTCGCTGGAGGCGGGCTCCAGCAGGTCTTCATCGACATCTTCCTGCGCGACACACAGCGCGGAAACCTCGAACAGTTCGTCACGGGGTTCGTACTGCTCGCTCGTTCGCTCGGGGTCGAAGCACGCGTCGCCACCGGATTCGTCGCCGGGGCAGCGGGGATCAGCGCCGACGGAGGTCTCGCACTGTCGTCGTCAGACGCACTGGTCTGGCCGGAAGTTCAGCTGTCGGACGGAACCTGGCTCGCGTTCGACCCGGTTCCGACGCAGGAGGCGACCGACATCGCACCACCGCCACCCGAACCCCAGAACCAGACGCCTGCTGCGCCGCAGCCGCCGATTGCACCCCCAGCAGAGCCCGACACCGAGAATTCCCCCGTTGACGAACCGGGCACGGCGACGCCAGACGGCGCACTCTCGACCGCCATCGCCTGGGCGCTGCGCGGCGGCGCCATCCTCGGCCTACTGCTGTTGCCCTTCCTCATCGCCGCGGGATGCATCCTCGGCATCAAGTACCGCCGGCGGCGGCGGCGAACCACCGCACCCGACGCCGTCGATCGCATTCGCGGCTCCTGGGCC
>JBAWHL010000468.1:0-11983 GCA_049593815.1 Ilumatobacteraceae bacterium
GAGTGGGATTGTTCGACTTGCCGTCAGCGCCTGAAGTCGCGCGCAACTGTCGTGCCTAATTCGTGCCTAGAACACGGCGCAACAGGGTCGATCTCGGCACAACAGCGAGCAACACCGACCCAGAGGAAACAGCACCTGACCAGGCCAAACACCCCACACGTAGGGACGATGCGTTCAGACCCGAAGCGCTTCCCAAGCTGAGAACCCGGGTTCGATTCCCGGTATCCGCTCCACACCCCTGGTGGGCGACCTCCAGAGGTTGCCGCCCGCGGAGATCGGTCCGGCGTGAGATGTGGTGCACCTCGGCCGTTGCTCGGCGCACGGATGTTGCACGCACGGAATCCGAGCTGCAGTCCGTCGCTGCCTGACACAGGTCGACCCACCGACAACCCGTGCGGCAGCACTACCGTCGCGCTTCGTGCCTGGCGTGACCAACAGCAGCGGCAGGCTGACGAATCTGTCGCCGAACACGCTCGGCGCCGTGTTCATGATCGTCGGATCGATCGGGTACGTGACGAACGATGCGCTCATCCGCGCCGCGACCGAGGAGGGTCTCGACGTGTACCAGGCGCTCTTCCTGCGCGGGGTCGCCATGTCGGTTCTGTTCGCCGCCATCGTTCAACGGCGAGGTGACCGCCTCGCTCGGACCCACTTCACCGGGCCCCTGGTCGGTCGGGTGGCCGCCGAGTTGGCGGGCACGGCGCTGTTCTTCGCAGCACTGGTCCGCCTCGAATTCGCCAACGCGCAGACGATCCTGCTCCTCGTCCCGTTCGCCGTCACGCTCACCGCTGCGATCGTGCTTCGTGAGCGGGTCACGATCGGCCAGTACGCGGCCGTCGTCGCCGGCTTCGGTGGTGTCCTCCTGGTGGTGCAACCCGCGACCGAGGGGTTCTCCATCTGGTCGCTCGCCGTGGTGGCCAGCGCAGGATTCCTGACGCTGAGGGAGTTCGCCACGCGGCGCGTCCCGAACGCGATCCCCGCACCGACGATCGCCCTCATCACGGCCATGGGCCTCACGGTCCTGACCGGGGCGATCTCGGCCGGCACCGGGTGGAACACCATCACGCTGCGAGCGGCCCTGCTCGTGCTGCTCGCCTGCCTCTGCCTGGTCGTCGGCTACATCTTCACGATCCAGACCGTCCGCGTCGGAGACCTCAGCGTGTCGGCACCCTTCCGCTACACAACACTGCTCGGCGCCGTCGTCCTCGGCTCTCTGCTGTTCGACGAGATCCCCGACGCGGTCACCATCGCAGGCTGCCTCGTCATCGTCACGAGTGGCATCTACGCCATCCGTCTCGAACGACGAGCAGGACGTGGTCTCGCTGGCTGACCTGGCGTGACGTGCGGGCTGCGCCGTGAGATCATCGACGTCGTGCACGACCGCAACGAGCTTCGCGGACGCCAGGTGGTACTTCGACCGACGCGGGCGGGTGACCGCGATGCGCTCGTCGCGATCAGGTCGACCGACGAGGTGCGTCGGCGGTGGCGCGGCGACGACCTCGAGGCAGAGTTCGACGCGGACCTCTTCGCCGAGGAGGTCCAGCGATTCACGATCGTGGACCCGTCCGGTCGAATCGTCGGTCTGGTGCAGTTCGGCGAGGAAGACGACCCGGAGTATCGCCATGCGTCGATCGACATCTACATCGATCCGAGCGTTCACCGACAGGGTCATGCGACCGACGCGATCCGCACGATCGTCGACCACCTCTTCGATGTCCGAGGACACCACCGGCTCACGATCGATCCCGCTGCCGACAACGAGGCGGCGATCGCCTGCTATGCCAAGGCGGGGTTCAGCGCCGTCGGCGTGATGAGATCGTACGAACGCCGCGACGACGGCGGTTGGGCAGACGGCCTCCTGATGGAGATGCTGGCCAGCGACAGAACAGCGCGGTGAGCGGTTCGTTCAGGAGGACGTCTCCATTGCTCGATGGCGTTCCATGTCCTTGTCGTACTGCTCGGCGAGCTCGGTCTTGTCGCTGTCGGACAGGACCTTGCCGGCGACCGGGAAGACCTCGGCCTCCTCTTCGTCGAGGTGGTGGATGAGACGGTCGCGGAGTTCCCGCGCGGTCTGCAGCCATTGCGAGCCACTCATGTCGTAGTCCGCGAGTTGCTCGAGGTAGTCGTCGAGTTCCTTGTGCTCGGCCACCGAGTGGCGGGCCTGGTCCTGCGTCATGTCGGCCTCCATGAGCGGCACGTAGAAGTAGCGCTCCTCGGCTGCTGCATGTGCGGTCAGTTCGCGTTGGACCTTGGCGAAGATCTCCCGCCGTCCTTCGCTGTCACCCGTGGTCTCCACGAGGATGTCGATCAGGGTCCGCTGCGTGTCGTGATCCGCGCGCAGCGCCTCGAAGATCGTCGTGTCGTCGGTCGTGTCAGCCATCGGTCTGCCTCAGACCCGCTTCGCGAAGTAGATGATCGCCAGGATGACGAGGATGAGGACGAGTATTCCGCCGATGCCGTAGCCCATGTTGATGACTTCTTTCCTGTTGAGGATGTGTGACCGGTGCGCCCACGATGAGCACGCCGCTTCCAGAGGTACCCAGGTCCCCTGAGGTCAAACATGGCGCTGCCGCCGGCGGTCGGGACGACGGTCGATCAATTCTTTGAACACGTTCATTTTTGAGCTATGTTCCTCCATGGGTCGCAGCGACGCACCCAGAGATGCACCCAGAACGGTCGCCCCGGACACGGCGGGGATGGCCGCGAACAGTGCGAACCGCCACCATGTCCGTTCACTCCAGCATCCCGAGGAACACCGAGGAACCCCGATGACCCTGCTCAACGACCCACGCCCGATCTCCGCCGACTCGCATGCGCTCGAAGGGCCCGAGGTCTTCGAGGGCCTCGCCGACAGGTTCGGCGACGACGCTCCTCGGGTGGTGAGCAAGGAGGGCGGCGGCGACTTCATCGTCATCCCCAACATCGCGAACCGCTCACGCAACGTCGCGTTCATGGCGTTGGCCGGTACCCGCCTCGACTACGAGACACCCCTCCCACGCGAGCACGCGTCCAAGCCCGGCGCCGGCTCGATCGACGATGCACCGATCCAGGCATACATCAACGGCGGGTACGCAGCGATGCGCCCCGGTCTCACCGACGGAGCGCGGCGACCCGACGACCAGGACATCGACGGCATCTCCGCGGAGATTCTGTACCCCGGCTGGTTCCCGATGTTCAGCCTTCCCGACCTCGACCTCATGGTCGCACTCCAGCGCAACTACAACGACTGGATGCACGCCCAGTCGGTGGCCTCGAAGGGCCGCCTCGTCGGACTCGCAGCGTTGCCCGTGCAACGCCCGGACGAGGCCGTCACCGAGCTCGAACGAGTCATCGATCTGGGGTTCAAGGGCATCGTCATCCCGAGCAACGCGCCACGCGGCCGCCGCTACTGCGACGAGGACTACGACCCGATGTGGGCACGCGCCGAGGAGGCCGGACTCCCCATCGCGTTCCACGTCGCCTGCATGTCCCACGTCCCGGACTGGATGAAGGCGATGAAGGGCCGAGACCCGGTGACCGAATACGCGAGCAGCTCGATGCTCATCCACGACACGATGGTCGAGCTGATGGTGCGAGGCGTGTGCGCGAGGTTCCCGAACCTGAAGTTCGTCCTGGCGGAGTTCAACGCCGGCTGGGTCGCTCACTGGCTCGACAAGGTGCAACAGGGATGGGCCCGCGAGTACTCGAAGGACCCGTCGAGCACGCCACCGGTCGACGTCCTGGAGATCTGGAAACGTCAGTTCTTCGCCACGATCGAGGACGACACGGCGGCGCTGCAGACACGCGAGCTGATCGGCGAGGACACCCTGCTCTGGGGCTCCGACTACCCGCACACCGACTCGACGTGGCCGTGCTCGACGCAGGTACTCGACGAGATGTTCGAGAACTACTCCGCCGAGACCCGCGACAAGATCACCCGCACCAACGTGGCGAACCTCTACTCGCTCTGAGCGGCCCGGGCCAGCGCAGCCCCACCAGCCGCCCAAGTAGGTTTGCGGCATGACGCTTCGGACTGCGATCTGCGAATTGCTCGGTGTCGAACACCCCGTCGGCAACGCCGGTATGGCCGGCGTCGCTCATCCCCGACTGTGTGCCGCGGTCGCCGATGCCGGTGGCATCGCGACGCTCGCACTCGGCGGTGCGTCGGCCACCGAGGTGACGTCACGCATCGCCGCGACGAAAGCGCTCACCGATCGGCCGTTCAGCGTGAACTTCATCGCGTGGCTCATCGAGCACGACACGTCACCACTGGACGCGGCACTCGAGGCCGGGGTCGCATCGGTCACGCTCTCGTTCGGCGACCCGGCGCCCTACGTCGAGCGCACTCGTGCGGCCGGCGCACTCCTCATGAACCAAGTGCAGACCGTCGAGGCCGCGCGCCGCGCCGTCGACGTCGGCGCCGACGTCATCATCGCTCAGGGCAACGACGCCGGCGGTCACACCGGGGTGACGCCACTCCTGCCACTGCTCCCGCAGGTCGTCGACATCGGCGGCGAGATTCCGGTGCTGGCAGCCGGTGGCATCGGCGACGGACGCGGCCTCGCTGCCGCGCTCGTGCTCGGCGCACAGGGAGCGCTCATGGGCACTCGATTCCTCGCCTCGGACGAGGCCGAGAGCGACTGGCCGCGGTTGCCCGACCAGGTGCTCGCCGCCTCCGCCGACGACTCGGTCTGGACGACCGCCATCGACGTCGGACAGGGCCGAGGCCGGTCACGCTGGCCCCGAGGGATCGGCGCCCGCTCGATCCGCACCGACTGGCTCGACCGGTGGTCCGATCACGCAGACGAACTCGCCGACCTGCTCTCCGACGACCCCGATGCCGATCACACCGAAGGGCACGACCCCACACCCGCGTACGCCGGCCCGATCGCGGGGATGGTCACCGCACACGAACCGGCCGGGCTGATCATCACCTCCGTCGCGAGCGACGCTGCGCTGACCCTCGAGGCCAGCCGACGGCTGACCGAGCCGGAGTGACGTGGCCCGACCACTCCACGACGTCAGCGGTCACCGACTCCACACCACGCGGCAACGACGGCCCCACGAGTCCAGGACTCCGCGGTCACCGACCACGTCCAAGGTGGTGCCGGGCGTCCTGTTCCAGAGCGTGAGGTAGAGGTCGGCGGCGCTTCCCGCAAGGGTCAGGTCGGCGTCGCAGGCCGTGCGCGACGTGGTCGTTCCCGATGGCCCCATCGTCACCCACCACTGTTCGTCCACGTCCGTGGCGACCACTCGCAGCACCTCGGTGAGCTCGGTGCCAGCATCCCGGTACAGCGGAGCGAATCCGGAGAGGAGTTCGTCGAGCATGTCGCTCGCGAACGACGGCGCGAAGCTCGACTCCATGCCGCGGGCCTGCTCGGCATCGAATCGGTGGATGGCGATCTCGCTCGCCTGACGGCGCGCCCACATCGTCAACGGCGTCGGCGCCGGCAGGAAGCTGAATGCCTGCACGTCCGGCGGGGCATGTCGAAGGACGTCGACGAGGTTGGTGTGGGTGGCGGAATACCAAGAGACGAGGTCTCCGTCGTCGGGCCACCCGGAGGCGAGGTCGGGCCAGAATCGCGCGAGATCGGCGAGTTCGGGGACGCGAAGCCAGCCGGGACTCGGGAATGCCACGTTGGCGGCAGCCCAGAGGTGGACCTCACCGAGGTGACGAACCAGTCCGCGCATGTCCCAGTCGGGGCACGCGCCAATCGGGACGTCGAGTGCCCCGCTGGCGGCAACCCTGGCGAAGCGTTCGCCCTCGAGGGCGACCGCGGCGATGTAGGACGGCAGGAGTCCAGTGGTGCGTCGAGTGTCGTGTGCCGATGAGATCGTCATGTCGATTCCTTTCGTGAGCCGCACGAAGCGGCCGGTCGGTGTTGGAATCCACATTGACGACCGGCGAGAGCGACGTCTTGGAGGAGGTGCGGAGAGATCGTGAAGATCTCACTGTCGCTCGGCAACGAACATGAAGCCGCGGCCGTGGACGGTTCGGATCACCTCCTGGCGCTTGCCGTCGTCGCCCGTCGCGGCACGTGCCGACTTGATCCGTGAGTTCAACGCCGACGGTGACACGAATCGATCACCCCAGATCTCGTCGAGGAGCTCCTCCTTGGTGATCATGCGACCGGCACGAGTGGCGAGGTAGGCGAGCACGTCGAAGACCTGCGGCTCCATTGGCACGCGCTCGCCTTCGTGGCGCAGGTCGTGAGCATCGAGGTCCAGTTCGTACCCACCGAAGCAGACGATGTTGGCGGACGGACCGCCGCCACTCGACGTGGTCGACGATGCAGCCTCGTCGCTGAGGAGGACCCGTGCCTTGCCCACGGCGTCGGCGACGCTGATCGCCAACGGCGAGCCGAGTCGTTCCCGCAGCAGACCTTCAGCAGGACCGAACAGGGGCGGAAGCGTCGACACACCTCGCCTCGCCGGAACGATGTACCACAACGCCTCGGCCAGATCGTGTTGGCCCGCCTGCTCGGCTGCACCAGCCGCCGTGCGGATCGTCAAGGTCACCCCTTCGATGTCACCGACGGCCGCCTCGGCATCGAGCGCCGTGGACCAGTCCGCCAGTGATGCCGTCCATCGCCCGTCGAGGGCGCTCACGCTGGCACGCGTGCGGTGTGCGGCGCAGGTCGCCCAGGGTGCGTCCGTCAGCTCGGACATCTCGACCGCTCGTTCGGCGTTCCGCCGCGCCGACGTGAGGTCTCCCAATGCTGCCTCGTGGTGAGCGGTCGCGGCCGCGGCCCAGACGAGTGTCAGATACTCGTTGCGCTCGGCTGCTTCCACGGCCGCCGCCTCGAGCGCGGCGATCGCTTCGGCGCTGCGCTCGGGAGTGGGCAGCATCGAGGCCCACGACATGCGCAGCTCCCGGACGTACGACCCACCGAGCGCGTCGGCCTCGACGAGTGCCTCGTCGAGGTGCGCGAGGCCGGCGGTCCGGTCGCCCAACTGCCCGGCGGTGAACCCGAGCACCCGGTGCGCGATCAGGCGTGCGAGCGGGGTGGCGTCGGAGTCGGCGAGCGCAGCCTCGGCACGCTCGATCCCGCACTGGTCGTCGCCCGCCCACATCGCCGTGTGCGCCATCACAGCGAGCGCTTCGGCGCGCAGCGGCACCCGGGTGTTCGGCCACCGCTCGAGAATCCTGATCGCGACTCGATTGAGTTCGACCCGCGGCACCGGTGTCGGCGCATAGAAGAGGAGGTACAGGCGGTAGGTGCGCTCCGGGGTGTCGTCGATGCGCAGCGTGGCGTCGATGGCAGCGAGCAGCAGCAGCGCCCGTCGCGAGATCAGGTCCAGCACCTCCGAGGACATGCTCTGGGCCGAGGCGACGATCGTCTCGTCGGCGAATGCCACGGCCGCAGCAACGAAGCGCTCCTCGGCGTGGGCGGCCTCGCCCATCGCGTCGAGCTGTTCGAGTCCGTATGCCCTGATGGGTTCGAGCAGCCGATAGTACGTCGTCCCGAAGCGCTCACCCGCGGCCACCAGTGACTGAGCGACGAGGTCGGTCAGCACCTCGAGAGAGTCGAGCTTGCTCTCCATGCCGGAGAGGCGGTGGACGAAGTCGAGGTCGATCTCGCTGCGGACGAGGCTGAGTTGGCGGAACAACCGTTGCACGTCCGGCTCGAGCGCGTCATAGCTGGCACGGACCGCTGCCCGAATGCTGTGGTGTCGCGGTGGCCGGTCCTCCGACGGCCGGTGCAGCACGTCGAGTTGCTGGTCGAGGAGCCCGAGCAGGTCGGAGGGAACGACCGTGCGCGCTCGCGCTGCGGCCAGCTCGATGGCCAACGGCATTCCGTCCAGCTGACGCACGATCTCCGCGATCGCGTCCATGTGCGTGTCGGTTGCCTCCCACGAGGCACCCGCGAGGCGAGCACGCCGGAGGAACAGTTGGACCGCTGGCGACGCGGCCACCGAGGCGGGCCCCGGACGATCGGGCAACGCGAGCGGTTCGACGACATGGACGCGCTCTCCGTGCAGTCCGAGGGGCACGCGACTCGTGGCCAACACCGTCGTCGAGTCATCGGACTCGGTGAGCTCGTGGGCCAACGAGCGGGCGATCCCGAGTGCGGTCTCGCAGTTGTCGAGCACCACGAGGGTCCGTCGCCCAGTCGTACCGATCTTGAACGCTTCCAACGATTCGTGACCGACCTGCCGTGCGATCGCCCGCTCGAGGTCATCGTCGTCGGTCACGCCGACGAGCTCCACGAGAAAGCTTCCGCCGTCGTAGCGGTCGGCGAGCGCATCGGCGGACGCCAGGGCGAGCGTGGTCTTGCCGATCCCACCGGGTCCGACCAGCGTCACGACCCGATGGTCGTCGAGAAAGCCGGTCACCTGGTCGGCGTCGTGTCCGCGTCCGAGCAGCCCCGGCGTGGTCCCCGTCACCGTTTCATCATCGCACAGCACATTTCGATGCCCTCCCCACGAACATCATGGCGCTTCATGGTCGGCGTTGCGGTCGACGTTGCGGTCGGTGCTGCTGTCGCCGCGACTCGGTTCAGTGGCGTGCCATCCCAGCCGGTGCTGGGACCCGCGCGCCCAGGCGAGCCGAGAGGTGCTCGCACAGTTCCCGTGCGTCGGGACCGACACCGTCGATGAAGCTGGACTTGCGTCGTCGCTGGAAGGGCAGCCCGAGGACGTAGAGGCCGGGGACGGGGAGCACCCCGCCGTCGTGCACGAGTCGTCCGCGCCGATCCAGGAGGGAGCGGTCGAGCCAGGGGTACGACGGCCGGAATCCGGTCGCCCAGACGATCGCGCGAACCGACTGGAGGTCGAGGTCGAGCTTCGGAGCACCCAGCGTCGTCGGCGACGGCCGCTCCGGTGCGGCGACCTCGTCATCGAGGCCGTGTGTCGCCGCGTGCTCGTCGAATCGGTCGAGCATGCGCTGCTGCTTCAGATCCGCCGACATGCACATGTTGGCGAACGACCCGGAGAACTGGGCTCGCCGGCCACTGCGACCGACGAGGCGACCGACGAGCGACACACCGTTCGCCGACACCGAGTTGAGGTCGAGATCACGACGCTCGGGAGAGCCGACGAGTTGCAGCGACGGCAACCGTCGAGCTCGGCCGATGTCGTCGACCTCGTCGTAGCGCTCGTCGAGTTGGCCGATGGCCTCCATCCACCAGTGCACGTCCATGCCCCGATACGTGCGCGGCAGGCGAACGTGATCGCCGACCGCGAGCGTCACCTCCCTGCCTGCCCGGCTGAGCTCGTCAGCGATCTGGAGTCCCGACGCGGAGGCCCCGACGACGAGCACGCCGCCCGGGGCGACGTGGCCGGGGTTGCGGTAGGCGATCGGCGTGAGCTGTTCGATGTGCTGGGGCATGTCGGTCGCGATGGAGGGCACGTGCGGAGTGCTGCAGGCGCCGGTCGCGATGACGACCGCCCGGGCGACCCACGGGCCATCGGACGTTTCGACGACGTGGCCGCGCTCGACGGAGCGGATCCTGGTCACCTCGACACCCGTCCGTACCGGAGCGTCGAACGAGCTGCGATACATGGCGAGGTGAACGGCGACCTCCGCAGCGGTCATGTACCCGTCCGGGTCGTCGCCCTCGTAGGAGAAGCCGGGCAGTCGGCTCATCCAGTTGGGGGTGAGCGTGCGGAGTGAGTCCCACCGCTCGGTCGTCCACGAGTTGGCGACCTCGGCACGTTCCAGCACGACGTGATCGATCGAGCGGTCGGTCAGACAACGGCTCATCGCCAGTCCGGCCTGACCGCCGCCGATCACGACGACATCAGTGGTGCGTGGGTTGCTCATGGGACTCACTCCTCGCTCGGCATTCCGGGGTTCGTCGACGTCAGGCGACGTCCACGACGACGGCCGTCGGGTTGGTGACGATGTCGAAGACTGCGGACCGCTTCTGCGACTGGGCGACGACGGCCTGCAGCTCCTCCTTGGAGGCGTCGGCGTCGATTTCGTACCTGACCGAGATGCCGGCGAAGCCATTGCGGACCTCCGGGTCGATGCCCAGGATTCCAGCAAGGTCCATGTCGCCAGCGACGGTCGCCTTGACCGAGCGCAACTGGATGCCACGGTTCTGGGCGACGGAAGCGACGCCGGCGGTGAGGCAGCCGGCCAGACCCATGAGCACCAGTTCGGGCGGGGTCGGGCCGTTGTCACCAGCAGCGAAGATCTCCGGATGGTCGGTCTCGACCGAGTACGGCTGACGGTGCGACTGCGTGTCGCCGAGGCCGAAGAACTCCTGGACGGTCGAACGGCTGTGCACGCCGCCGATCCACTCGTTGGTGGCCGAGAACGTGAACTGCGCTGCCTGAGGCGCGGCGGTCAGTGCTTCTCGGGCGCCGAGGAGCGCCTCGACGTTGACGCCGTTGTCGACGGCGGGAGCGTTGGTGTCGGTGATGGTCATGGTTGTTTCTCCTTGTGGTGGACCCGCTCTGGCGGGTTCGTTGTTGTCGACCACCACCTTGAAGGAGCTGGGCACCCGAAGCTTGGAGGTGACGTGGAGAGACCGTGGAGAGCGCTTGGATGACCAGAACGGGTGACGAGTCCTCACCGAGTCACACCACTCGGAGCGTCGCCGCGCAACGCGGCCTGCGATCGGCCCCGCCCACCATGGCCGTGTTCGCCCGGCTCACCCCTGTGCTGCGGGTGGAGGCGCGCGTCAGGTGCGGTCGTCCGGCATGACGATCGAGCTCAGGAGACGTCGCCGTCGTCCCGGGCCCGGCCGGTTGTCGAGATGCCGCTCCATGGCGCCCGCAAGGTGGGCAGTCAGGTCGTCGAATTCGTCATCGGTGAGCCACAGCGGCACCTGTCGGTAGCCGACGCGATCGCTGCGCAGATCTCGATCGTTCGAGTCGAGGTACGCCGCGAAGTCGGTCAACAGGGTGCCGACGAAGGTGGCGAAGTAGCGAAAGTGCTCGTCGGCGGTCGCCGACTCCAGATCGTCGGCGCCGAGGTGTACCGCCGCATCGACGACCTTGTAGGTGCGCTCCGTGCCTCCCCGATTGGGACGCTCGCTCACCACCTCGAGGAGGCCGCCGTCGGCGAGTTGTCGGATGTGTCGATACAACGTCGCTTGCGGAACATCGCCGAGGCGATCCTTCAGCTCCAAGGGGGTCATCGGGGATCCCACCAGCTGCTGAACGATTCGCAATCGGATCGGATGCAGCAGCAGGTCGCGCGTCTCGGTCATCGACAGCCTCCTCACCGCTCGGCATATTCTCACTTATGATAATATTCTCAGTACCGAGAATACCCGACCAGCGGAGATGAGCAACAACCGTGACCGAATCCAACATCTCGATCCCTTCGGGCGAGCTCACACTGCAGGGAACACTGAACGTGAGCGGCCCGACCCCGGGGCCCGCGGCGCTCCTGATCAGCGGGTCCGGGCCCATCGACCGCGACTCCAACACCAAGCGCCTGCCGATCGACGTGATGCACCAGATCGCCGACCACCTCGGCAGCAACGGCGTCACATCACTCCGGTACGACAAACGAGGCGTCGGCGAGAGTGACGGCGACTATCTCACCGCCGGTTTCGACGACAACATCGACGACGCTCGTGCTGCGATCACCGCACTCCGGACTCGGCCGGATGTCGACGCCGACCAGGTCTTCGTGATCGGCCACAGCGAAGGAGCACTCATCGCGTCGGCACTCGCCGCAGATGAACGACTCGCCGGCGTCGCACTCCTCGCCGGTGCAGCCGTCAACGGCAGAGACGTTCTCGAGTGGCAGGCACAACAGGTCGCTCCGACGCTCCCCACGCCCGTCAAGTGGCTCATGAAGCTGCTCCGTCAGGATCTCGTGCGCACGCAGTCGAAACGGCTCGACCGCATCGCGAGTTCCACCGACGACGTGATCCGTGTCCAACTCGTGAAACTCAACGCCAAGTGGTTCCGCGAGTTCATGGCATTCGAACCAACCCGTGCGCTCCGCACGGCCGCCGTGCCCGTGCTCGCGATCACCGGCACGAAGGACATCCAGGTCAATCCGGACGACGTCGCACTGATGGGACAAGCCGTCGCAACG
>JBAWHL010000469.1:0-7003 GCA_049593815.1 Ilumatobacteraceae bacterium
TCGAGGGTGACATTGCCGGCCCCGGCCTCGACGATCAGGTCCTGGAGCGCGTCGAGCACGACCGCGCGTTGCGTCGGGCGAGTCATGTCAGCGATCGGTCCCCACCGTGACCGCGTCGGGCTCGACGGCCGCAACTGGCGCACGACGACTCACGCGCAACGCCCATGCCGCCACGACCATCATGGCGATCGCCGCCGTGAGCGCCGCAGCGTGGAACCCTTCGACGAACGCTGCGTCGGCCGCCACTCGCAGCGCGGCGCCCACATCCCCACCGAGGTCGTCCGCGGTGGCCAGCGCTGCGCCGAGCGTGTCCTTGGACACCTCGATGGCCTCGGCGGGAACGCCGTCGAGGTCGGTGAATCCGTCCCGATAGATGGCGGCGGCGATGCTGCCCAGCACGGCCGTGCCGAGCGCCACCCCGAGTTCGATCGCCGTCTCGGACACCGAGGCGCCGGCGCCGGCACGCTCCGGCGGAATCGCGGTGAGGATGGCGTCGACCACGACGGTCATCGTGGCGCCGAGTCCGGCATTGATCACGATGACGGCGATCGTCGTCATCGCGACCGACCCTTCTGCGGTCACCTGTGTGAGCATCGCAAAGCCCACTCCGCTCAGCGCCAGCCCCACCGCGAGCACGGTGAAGGCGCCGAACCGCCTGGCCAGGACGGGAGCGGCCAGGGTGAAGACGACCGCAGCGAACGCGGCCGGCAGCAGTTGCACGCCGGCGCGCAGCGGGGACATTCCGACGACCAGTTGGAGGTACTGCGTGAGGAAGAACAGCGACCCGGCGAGGCCGAACGCCGAGACGAGGTCGCCGCTGACGGCCATCCGGAAACGCGAGACCTCGAACAGCGTGACGTCGATCATCGGATCGGTCAGGCGGAGTTGGCGACGTACGAAGAGGCAGCCAGCGGAGACACCGACCACAGCGGTCGCGACGGCCACGGTCGAGGGTCCGTGCTCGGCAAAGGTCTTGACGGCGTAGACGACCGGCAACATCGTCGCGAGCGACAGCACTGCACTGGCGAGGTCGAAGGGGCCAGGCGCGGGATCCTTGGACTCGGGGACGAGTCGGGGGGCGATGACGAGCAGCATCGTGGTGATCGGGACACCGACGAGGAACACCGATCCCCACCAGAAGTGTTCGAGCAGAAGGCCCCCGGCGATCGGACCGAGTGCCGAACCGAAGGCGAAGGCGGACGCCCAGGCGGCGATGGCGGTCTGACGCTCACGCGCGTCGGTGAACACGTTGCGGATCAACGACAGCGTTGCGGGCATCAGGGTCGCACCCGCGACCCCGAGCATCGCCCGCGCGGCAATGAGCATCTCGGGGCTGGTCGAGAACGCTGCCAACACTGACGCAATGCTGAAGCCCGCAGCGCCGAACATCAGGAGCTTGCGTCGGCCGATGCGATCGCCGAGCGCTCCCATCGTGACGAGCAGGCCGGCGAGGACGAAGGAGTAGATGTCGATGATCCACAGGAGCTGGGAACTCGTCGGTCCCAGCGTTTCGCTCAGTGACGGCACCGCGAACCCCAGAATCGTGGCATCCATCGAGATGATGAAAACGGGAAGCGTCAGCACCGCCAGTGCCATCCAGCGTCGGCGGGCCGCTGCGTCTGTCGTCATCGTTCAAACTGTACCGTCTGGACGGTTGGCCGTAGCGCTCGATCCGTCAGCCGACGTCGACCGGACAGGCGACCTCGCCACGAAGGCGGGCCCGAACGGCCCACACCAACAGCGCCAGGGCGACCACTCCCAGGAAGGGTTGCACCGGCGCGAACCACGTCGTCGCACCCGAGGCGCCCAGCGCGATCACGACGACCTTGTTGCAGATCGGGCACCCGACAGCGAAGAACGACAACAACCCACCGAGCCCGCCGAAACGGCTGGGCTGGTCGATCGACCCTGCGTCCCCGGCGTCCGCCGTGTTGGCGACCTCATCGGCACGCAGATAGGTGGCGACGAGGATGCCGCTCAGGACAGCGGTGACGACCAGCACCGGCACGGCCCAGGGCTCCACGGGGGTGCCCTGGCGTCCGAACACCGGGTTGGGGATCACGTCGGTCGGCAGCCCGATCACGAGCGCGCTCACCGCCGCCATCGCCACCGCGAACCGCCAGCGCTCCCCGGTCCAGCCCCTCAGTACGTCGAGTTCGAGCACGATGAAGATCGTACCGATGCGCCGCCAGCGGACGGCCGCACCGTCACGAACCGGCGTTGTCGCCGAGCATCGCCTTGGGTGTCTGGACGATGATGCGCAGGTCGGTGCGCAACGAGACCTGCTCGACGTACTCCAGATCCCACTGACCATTCTCGTGCATCGGCCCGGAACCACGCGCGGAGATCTGCCACAGACCGGTGAGACCGGGCTTCACGTGATGCCGCTGATGCAGCTCCTCGGGGTACTGCGCGACGACCTCCTCCAGTTCCGGACGAGGGCCGACGATGCTCATCTCGCCCCGCAGGACGTTGATCAACTGCGGCAGTTCGTCGAGGCTGTACCGGCGCAGCGTCCGGCCGACACTCGTGTGACGTGGATCGCGCGCGGACTTGTGGGTCTGGCGACGGTCGTGGATCACGTCGAGCCGCTGGGCCCGCCGATCGGGACGCATCGTGCGGAACTTCAAGACGTCGAACACCTCACCATCGCGGCCGATTCGGCGCTGACGGAAGAGCACCGGACGGCCCATCGTGAGTGCCACGGCGGCCGCGGTCACCGCCATCGGAACCGCTGCGACGAGCAGCCCGACCGCAGCCAGGGTCCGATCGAGCACCGGCTTCACGACACGCACGTACACACCGCGAGGCTGCGCCACGACCGTCGGCGCGGACGTCGGGGTGGGTCGAAATGCGACGACCACGGCGTCGCCGCCGCTCCGCCGAAGGATGGAACTCGGGGCCCGCCTGGGTGCCAGCGAGGTCGCCGAGGTTGCCGAGATCAGTTCGGTCGTCATGGTTCCGCCTTCCGTCAAGCCACACCCAGCAATCTCACGCTCCGTGGTGGCACATCCGCCACCAGTCATCAAACCCGGCCCACCGCATTCCGCCGGAGCCCTTGACTGGCCTGGACATTGTCCCATGGTGATGGCACCATCACCACCACGACGCAGCGACTTGACGAACACTTGACCAACCACGATCAGTGAGATTTCCGGCTCCCATCAGTCGGCACGGGTACGCTCCACGTCCCATGGATGCAGGCCATACTTCGATCGCCGTGCGCCGCGCTGGGCGCGGCATCGTTCGCGCTGCGGCCATGGCGACCGCCGACCTCAGGCCACTACCCGACCTCGTCGTGATCGGCGTCAAGCGCGGCGGAACGACCTCGCTGTTTCGTGATCTCGAACGTCAGCCGACCTCGTTGCCGCTCGTCCCGTCGGCCCGCCGCCTCCCACTCAGGGAGAACATGAAGGGCGTGCACTACTTCGACGGCGACATGGCCAGGTCGATGCGCTGGTATCGCAGCCACTTTCCGACGAGTCCGACGCGACGCTGGCGGGAGCGCCGTACCGGATCGAGTTTCACCGCGGAGGCGAGCCCCTACTACTTCTTCCACCCGCTCGCAGCGCAACGGGCTGCGGCCTCCCTGCCCGACACCACCTTCGCGGTCATGTTGCGTGATCCCGTCGAACGCACGGTCTCCCACTGGGCCGAACAGACGCGCAACGGGATCGAGACCCTGTCACTGGGCGACGCCCTCGCGGCGGAACCCGACCGCGTCGGCGATGACGCTCGACGGCTCGTCTCCGGCGAGATCGGTGAGAGCAACGCCCACGAGCAACAGAGCTACGCCGCGCAGAGCGAGTACAGCGACTCCTACGACCGCTGGGTGGGCGCCGTCGGCGCCGAGCGTCTCGTGGTGACCTACTCCGAGGACTACTACCGAGCCCCCCACGACACGGTCGCCGCGATCACGTCGTCGATCGGCATCGACGCAGTCCGCCACGACGACGCCGAACACCGAAACGCAGCGCCCCGCCCGAGCATCCTCGACCCCGACATCGAGGCGCAGCTCACGGCACGGTTCCGTCCCGATGTCGAGCGGCTCGCCGAACGGCTCGGCGCCAGGCCCCCGTGGCCGCGGTTCGCGACCGACGCATGAGGATCCTGCAGGTTCACACCCGCTACCGGATCCGTGCCGGGGAAGACTCGGTGGTGGACAACGAAGCAGCGGTGCTCCGCGACGCTGGCGACGAGGTCGTCCAGTTCACGGTGGACAACCCGACCGACGCAGCGGGATCGATCACCGCACTGGCGCGCAGCCCGCACAACCGAGCGATGGCTGCGGCCGTTCGCGACGAGATCCGTCGCTGCAGCCCCGACGTGGTGCACATTCACAACACCTGGTTCGCGATGTCCTCCTCGGTCGTCGGCGCGGCCGCCTCCACCGGCGTGCCCGTCGTGATGACACTGCACAACTACCGCCTCGGCTGCCTGAGCGCCGACCTGTTCCGCGATGGTGCGGTGTGCACCGCCTGTGTCGGACGGTCTCCGGCACGCGGGGTGGTGCACGGCTGCTATCGCGGTTCACGGGCGCTGTCGGCGATCCATGCCGCCGAGGTCGTCGTCACCAGGCGGCGACGGGTCCTCGACCGGGCGGTCCGGCGATTCGTCATCCCGTCCGACTTCATGGCCGACCGCCTCGTGGAGATCGGCGTGCCCACCGACCGGATCGTCGTCAAGCCGCACTTCGCTGCCGATGTCGGCGAGCGACCTGCGCCGCCATCGACGTCCGGCGAGGTCCTCTGCATCGGTCGACTCGCTCCGGGCAAGGGTGTCGAGACGCTGTTGTCGGCATGGCCCGACGTGACGTCTCGGGGTGTCGAGCGGTTGACCATCATCGGCGACGGCCCGCTGGCCGGTGACCTGGCCGCGTCGCTTCCGCCCGGCGCAGAGATCGTGGGCTGGCGTGAACGCGCCGAGGTGCAGCGCCGATTGGCGTCGGCACGAGCGCTCATCATGCCGACCGAGTGGTACGAGCCGTTCGGCATGGTCCTGATCGAAGCCATGAGTGCTGGACTGCCGATCGTCACCACCACGGCGGCGGGTGCGCGATCGATCGTCGGCGGCCGCGACGACCTCGTGGTGCCCCCACACCAACCCGCCGACCTGGCCGCGGCCATCGACCGCCTGGACGACGAGACCGTGGACCGCGAGGGCGCTGCGAATCGGGCTCGCTACGAAGACCGCTACACCGAGCAGCGCGGGCTCGCCGACCTCCGCCTGCTGTACGAGGGAGTGACCCGATGAGCGGGGGCTTCGTCGGCATGCCGTTCTCCCGCCGCTGCACGATCGCCGCGGGCGCACCGCGGGCGGCGCGCCACGTCCGCGCGCTCGCAGGGACGAGCGATCTGCGTCGAGAGACGCTCGACCGCCTCGGTGCCGCCGCCGTCGCGATCGGTGGCACCACGATCTGGCCCGCGGCCCGCGCCTGGCCGTGGCCCGATGCGAGACCCGACCGGCTCGAGTCGGCCCTCGGCACGGCGCTGCCCGGCGTGCGGATCCTCGCGGCGGCGGCGCCTCGCCAGCTCGGACGGCACCGGCTGTCGCTGCTGTGCCGTTGGCACGACGCCGACGCGATCGTCAAGCTCGGCGACCCCGACGACGGGCTGGAGACCGAGGCCCTCGCACTGCGGTTGCTCGGACACGACCCGCTTCCCGGCATCGCCACGCCCGGACTCCTCGCGTCGGGCATCCTTCCCGACGGGATCGCGTTCCTGGCCACGGATGCACTGGGGCTCGGCGGTCAGCGTCGCGCGATCGACGAACCTCTGCGGACCTTCGAACACGAGCTCGCCCGACGCCTGGTCGCGATGCCCCGGCCGGCCGGCACGCCCGACGACGCGGTGCCCGTCCACGGAGACCTCGCCCCCTGGAACTTGCGACGCACCGCCCGCGGGCTGGCGTTGTTCGACTGGGAGGCGGCCGGTTGGGGTCCTCCGGGCAGCGATCTCGAGCACTACCGACGCACGTGCAACGGCCTGCGCCGGCCGACGATCGCCGCAACGTTCAGGGCTTGATCGCCTCGATGTACAACGACTGACGCTTGTACTCGCCACCGTCAGCGTCGACCTCGAGCCCGTAGTCCTGCCAGGCATCGCCCAGCGACGAGTCGTTGAACGACCGCGTCGACACGTCGATGAACCCGTTCTGTTCGAGCAGCGCGCCCAAATTCACCCGGTCGTACATCCACTGGTGCGTTTCACCGCGACGGCGAGCGTCGCCGAGAGCGACGCGCTCCACGAACTGCAGCACCGAGTTGCCTCCCGATCCGGCGGTGCCGAACGCGTCGCGTCGGACGCTCTGCTCGTACAACGCGCTGACGGTGTCGTCGTGGGCCACACGAGCGGCGAGGTCGGCGTCGGCCGAGGCCTCGACGCTCGCGAGGTACTCCCGTGCCAGCCGTTCGAGGTCGGGCACTGCGATCCGCAGGACGCCGCCGGAGCGGATGATGCGGTGGCATTCGGTGATGAACCCGTCGACCTGGTCACGGTCGATGTGCTCGATGACGTGAGAGTGATAGACGGCGTCGACCGAACCATCGGGAAAGGGCAGGGGCCGGCGAAGATCGTGGACCACGACGTTCGCCGGGATGGCCTTCATCTTCTCGATCCGGTCACCGCGCAAGATGACCGGCGCGACGACGCGACGTCCGACCCAGCTCTTGCGGAGTCGGAGGTAGAAGGTCCAGTCGAGATTGACGACGTCGGGGTGGGCGCTGGTCTTCGTCCCGCACCCGAGGTTCACAACTTGCAACGACTTCTCCGTCTCATCGACTCACTGGATGCTGGGCAGGGTACCGATGGGTCACGGGATGACGACGACGACCGACGCCGTCCGCCACGACGAGTTCCCCGCCGCGTCGAACGCCTGCACCTGGACGTAGTGCGTCCCGGTGCCGAGCCCGACGACCGAACCGGACGTCTGCGTCCCAGGAACCACCAACACCTCGACACCATTGCGCGTCACCCGATACGACGCCACACCGACATTGTCCGAC
>JBAWHL010000470.1:0-4382 GCA_049593815.1 Ilumatobacteraceae bacterium
CATCCGTCCGCGGCGCCGCTCGTGAAGCTCGCCCACGCCCGTGCGCTGCGCGAGGCCTGGGTCAACCCACGCGAGATCGAACCCGTCTACCTGCGCGCGCCGGACGCGCAGATCAACTGGTCATCGAGGATGGCGCGATGAGCGTGCTGGAGCGGTTGCTACGGCGTGACTCGTTGGGCCCGTCCTCGATCAGCGACGTGCACCTCACGCCGATGCGACGCCGCGATCTGCGTCACGGTGTCATGGCGATCGAGGCCGTGAGCTATCCACGTCCGTGGTCGCAGCGCGTCTTCGAGTCCGAGATCGATCAGATGCGCAGTGGCTCGCGCTACTACCTCGTCGCCCGGCGCGCGTCGCTCGGAGCGAAGCCGGACCGGGCCGTGTCGGGGTACGCCGGGCTGTGGTTCACCGGCGACGAGGCGCATGTCACCAACGTGGCCGTCGACCCCGACGAGCAACGCTCCGGTGTGGCGACGACGCTCCTGCTCGCGCTCGCCGACGAGGCGATTCGTCGCGGCGCGATCGCGTGGACGCTGGAGGTGCGCGTGTCCAGCGTCGGGGCCCAGGAGCTCTACCGTCGGTTCGGATTCGTCCCCGCCGGTGTCCGGACTCGCTACTACGAGAACACCGAGGACGCGATCGTCATGTGGTGCAACGACATCCAGGAACCCGAGTACGCAACCCTGCTCGACACCATCCGCGCTGGTCGCGACCGGGGAACGAGCGCATGAACGTCGACGAGTCGACCCTCGTGCTCGGGATCGAGACGAGCTGCGACGAGACCGCTGCCTCACTCGTCCTCGGCGGCTACGACGTGGTGTCCAACGTCGTGTCGACACAGGTCGACCTGCACGCCGATTTCGGTGGCGTCGTTCCGGAGATCGCATCGCGGGCGCATCTCGATGCGCTCAACCCCGTGGTCGCCCGAGCGATCGTCGAGGCCGGCGTGGACGACGACCGCATCGACGCCGTCGCCTGCACCGTGGGACCGGGCCTGATCGGGGCGCTGCTGGTCGGAGTGTCCGCGGCCAAGGCGCTCGCGCTGGCGTGGGACGTTCCGTTCGTCGGTGTCAACCACATGGAGGCGCACCTCTACGCGGCGTCGCTCGAGGATCCGTCGCTCGAGTTCCCGCTGCTCGTCATGCTGGTCTCCGGTGGACACACGATGCTCATCGAGATGCAGGACCACGGCCGCTACCGCCTGATCGGGCAGACGATCGACGATGCCGCCGGCGAGGCGTTCGACAAGGTGGCCCGGTACCTCGACCTCGGATACCCGGGGGGCCCGGCGATCGACGCCGCCGCGATGTCGGGCGACCCCGAAGCGATCCGCTTTCCGCGAGCGATGCTCGACGACGGCAGCAACTTCTCCTTCAGTGGGCTGAAGACGTCGGTCGTCAACTACGTCCGCAAACACCCCGACGTGTCGTCCGAGGACGTCGCGGCGTCGTTCCAGGCGGCGGTCGTCGACGTCCTCGTGACCAAGGCGCGTCGCTCAGCGAAGGACGTCGGCGCGACCGGCATCGTGCTCGGTGGAGGCGTCGCCGCGAACTCGTTGCTGCGTGAGGAACTCCTCGGCGCGTGTGAGGAGGACGGCATCCAGGGTTTCCTGCCGAGCCGCTCGATGTGCACCGACAACGCGGCGATGATCGCAGCCGCCGGCTGGCATCGTCTCCGCTCCGACGGCCCGACCCCACTCAGCATCGGCGCGACCCCCAACCTCCGACTCGACTTCATGTAGCGATTCCCGGCGGCGATGAGCGACCGCCCGGGATGCGGCGGTGTCGCTCGTGCTGGTCGGTGGGGATGGGGCGAGCCGATACCGTTGATCCGGTCATGACGTTCCAGATCGGTCAGTTCGAGCTGTCGGCTCCGGTGGTGCTCGCCCCGATGGCGGGTGTCACGAACGCGCCGTTCCGCACGATGTGTCGACGCTTCGCGCCGGGACTCGTCTACGTCAACGAGATGGCGATGGCGACACCAGTCGTGCACGGCAACGCCAAGACCGACCGGATGATCAGCTTCGCTCCCGACGAGCAACCCCGCAGCCAGCAGTTGTACGGCAGCGACCCCGAGATCATGGGGCAGGCGGTTCACAAGCTGTGCGACGCGGGCCGCGTCGACCACATCGACATCAACTTCGGGTGTCCCGCGGCCAAGGTCACCCGGCGCGGTGGGGGAGCAGCGGTTCCCGCTCGTCCCGAACTGTTGCGGGCGATTCTGCGTGCCGCGGTCTCGAACGCCGCGCCCTATGGCGTGCCGGTCACCGCGAAGTTCCGCATGGGCCTGTTCGACGACTGGCTCACCCACATCCGCACCGGCCAGGTCTGCGCCGAGGAAGGTGTCGCCTCGATCGCGCTGCACGCTCGGACCGTCCAGCAGCACTACTCGGGAGAGGCTCGCTGGGATGCGATCGGTGAGCTGAAGAATGCGGTCGGCTCGATCCCCGTGCTCGGCAACGGTGACATCTGGGAAGCATCCGACGCGGTCGAGATGATGGCGGCCACCGGCTGTGACGGTGTGGTCATCGGCCGCGGCTGTCTCGGGCGCCCCTGGTTGTTCTCCGATCTCGTCGAGGCGCTCGCCGGGCGGCCCGTGCCGCCGAGTCGCACGCTCGGCGAGGTGTGTGAGGTCATGGTCGAACACGCTCGTCTGCTCGTGGAGCACATGGGGGAGGACCACGCCATGCGGGACTTCCGCAAGCACACCGGCTGGTACATGAGCGGCTACCCGGTCGGCCCGGAAGTGCGTCGCAGGTTCTCGATGGTCACGTCGCTGATGGAGCTCGAGGACATCGTCGGCGGGCTCGACCCGACGGCGCGGATCGTCGACGGTGGCGAGCGGATCAAGCGCGGTCACACCAACGGTCCGATCAAGGTCAGCCTCCCCGACGGGTGGCTCGACGGTCATCGCCGCGACGAGTTGCTCGAGGACGTCACCGTGCCCGACGACGAGCACGTCATGGCGCTGTCCGGCGGCTGATGGCCGACACGCAATCCAGGCGGCTGGTGCTCGCGTCCGCGTCGCCCCGCCGATCCGATCTGCTGACCTCGGCCGGCCTGCGCTTCGAGGTCGTGCCGGCAGACATCGACGAGACGCCGCATCCCGGCGAGCTGCCGATCGACTATGTCGCGCGGTTGTCGAAGGAGAAGGCGGCCGCGGTGACCGTGTCGGCCGCCGATGCGGTCGTCATCGCTGCCGACACCACCGTCGCCGTCGATGCCGCGATCCTCGAGAAGCCGACCGATTCCGATGATGCTCGTCGGATGCTCGGCCTGCTGTCGGCGCGCACACATCTCGTGCACACCGGCGTCACCGTCGCCCAACCCGCCGTGGAGACCGGCGGCGTGACGGGCATCGAGACCATCGTCGCGACGACCGCGGTCACGTTCGCCGAACTGTCCGACGCCGACATCGACTGGTACGTCGGCACGGGTGACTGGCAGGGCAAGGCGGGCGGCTACGGCATCCAAGGGGCCGCAGGGGTGTTCGTCACCAACGTCGACGGGAGCGTCACCAACGTGATCGGCCTCCCGCTCGCCGAGACGGTCGCACTCCTCCGACAGCGTTGACGGCGTCGGCTGCTCAGCCGCAGGCGTGCGATGTCGCCGAGCCGAGACTCGAATTAGCACTCTCGGGTCGCGGTTGCCAATCGGCGCTCGCCGCGCCTAACCTTGGCACTCGGCCAGGGTGAGTGCTAACTCATCCCGACCTGTCAGCAACCACCGGGACCCAAACCCGACGTGAGCAAGCCAATGGAGGCTTACACCATGAACCTGAAGCCGCTGGATGACCGCATCGTGGTCCGGCCCAACGAGGCCGAGACGCAGACCGCGTCAGGGCTCGTCATCCCCGACACCGCCAAGGAAAAGCCGCAGCAGGGCGAAGTCCTCGCTGTCGGCCCGGGCAAGCGCTCGGAGACCTCGGGCGATCTGATCCCCGTCGACATCAAGGTCGGCGACACCGTCCTCTACTCGAAGTACGGCGGCACGGAAGTCGCCGCCAACGGCGAAGACCTGCTCGTGCTCAACAGCCGCGACGTCCTCGCCATCGTCGAGTCCTGACGGACCGACGACCGAGCACTGATCCGCACAACATTCGAAAGCCAGAGAGGAACCCCCAATGGCAAAGATTCTGAAGTTCGACGACGAGGCGCGCCGCGCACTCGAAGCCGGAGTGAACAAGCTCGCTGACGCCGTCAAGGTCACGATCGGTCCGAAGGGCCGCAACGTCGTCCTGGACAAGAAGTTCGGCGCCCCGACGATCACCAACGACGGCGTGTCCATCGCCAAGGAGATCGAGCTCGAGGACCCGTTCGAGAACATGGGCGCCCAGCTCGTGAAGGAAGTCGCCACCAAGACCGACGACATCGCCGGTGACGG
>JBAWHL010000471.1:0-1584 GCA_049593815.1 Ilumatobacteraceae bacterium
CGTCCTCGCTGGGCAGCGAGCGACCGCCACCCGGCTCGTCGAGTCGGTCGAATCCGGCGGCGTTGACGGTGATGCGCACTTCGTCGCCCATCTCGTCGTCGATGACGGTGCCGAAGATGATGTTGGCGTCCTGATGTGCGACACCGTGGATGATCTCCGCGGCGGCGTTCATCTCGAACAGGCCCATGCCCGACGGGCCGGTGATGTTGAGCAGCACGCCACGTGCGCCGTCGATGGCCGATTCCAGCAGCGGGCTCGAGATGGCCGCCTTGGCGGCGGCAACCGCACGTTCGTCGCCGCTTGCCTGGCCGATGCCCATGAGGGCGGAGCCGGCATTCGACAGCACCATCTTGACGTCGGCGAAGTCGGTGTTGATGAGGCCCGGCGTGGTGATCAGGCCGGTGATGCCCGACACACCCTGCAGGAGGACCTCGTCGGCCATCTTGAAGGCGTTGAGCACGCTGGTCTTGTCGTTGGCGACGGTCAGCAGTCGATCGTTCGGAATGACGATGAGCGTGTCGACCTTCTCCTTCAGCTTCTGGACACCGTTGTCGGCCTGCACGGCGCGGCGACGACCCTCGAAGGAGAACGGACGGGTGACGACACCGATCGTGAGCGCTCCGGCCTCACGGGCGATCTCGGCGATGACGGGGGCTGCACCGGTTCCGGTGCCACCACCCTCACCGGCGGTGATGAAGACCATGTCGGCTCCACGCACCATCTCCTCGATCTCGTCGTGGTGCGCTTCGGCGGCGGAGCGACCCACTTCGGGATCACTGCCGGCACCGAGGCCGCGGGTCAAGTCGCGGCCGACGTCGAGCTTGACGTCGGCATCGCTCATCAGCAACGCCTGAGCGTCGGTGTTGACGGCGATGAACTCGACCCCCTTGAGGCCTGCGTCGATCATGCGGTTGACGGCATTGACACCGCCGCCGCCGACGCCGACGACCTTGATCACGGCGAGATAGTTCTGCGGAGCGCCGACCATCAGCGGGTCCTCCATGTGAGTTGGTTCATGTGTCCGTTCGTTTCAGCCGAGCGTGCGCGGGAAAAGTTGCTGCGCAACATCCTGCCAGGTCTGACCCCGGCAAGTGCGGACATCTACCGTACCGTCACCTCGGACGTCGACACGTCGATCACGGTGACGGATTGCTCGCCGACGTCTTCGAGGACCCGTTCGAGGCGAACGAGCTTCTCGATCTGGGCGTTCTCACCGATCGCCGAACCGAACCGCACCTCGATCGGACCGCTCGGACTCGACAGGAGCAGCACGAGGTCGGAACCGTCCGGCGTCACCTGCATCGACTCGACGCGCGAACGCACGTTGGGCGTGAGCTTGGTCACCAGCGACGCCGCCGAGGAGTAGCCGACCGAAGCGAAGTCGCCAGGTGCGGCGTCCAACGTGCCCGGGCCGGAGATCCACACGAGCGCGACCGGAACCCCCTCGACGACGCCCAGCACGCGCCCATCGGCGTCGAGCACACGGCTGAGCCCGTCGGCACCCGCCATGGTCGCCACGGGCGTGCGCTCGCGGATCTCGATGCTCGCTGCGTCAGGGAAATCGGTGCGGACACGGGCATCTTC
>JBAWHL010000472.1:0-6996 GCA_049593815.1 Ilumatobacteraceae bacterium
CTACGGACCGGAGCGCCTGGAGGTGCTCGGAGAACTCGTCGGCCGCCCCGACCACGCCGCGGCGACGATCGACCGGTACGACGCCGCCATGTCCGCAGCGCAGGCGGCGGTCGACGACGACTGCGTCCTGTCGCTCGCCACCATCTACGGCGGGCCGTCGGTCGCAGCGTTCGTGGCCGGTCCGTGGGAGATCCCGTCGACGATGCTCGAGGTGGGCTGCGAACTCGACCCCGACGCCGACGACGCGACGCCCGATCAGAACGGACGCGCCTGGTTGTCGCTCGAGCAGCTCGGCATGCTCGACAGCGACCTGCTCGTGCTGATGCAGACCGAGTCCGTCGACGGTGAGAGTTCATCGGTCGCCGAGATCGAGGCCAACCCGATCTGGCAGACGCTCCCGGCAGTCCGCAACGACAACGTGGTCGTGATCGACCGGCTCGGCTACCCGGGCACCATCGGCCAGATCCATCTGCTCGGCGAACTCGTCGACGTGCTCGCATCGTCGTGACGCGGTCGGTATCACGACCCGAATTCCGATCCGACGGGTGCGCTCTGCGCCCCGATCCCCACTCCCACAGGAGGCCCGAAGATGCACGGTGAAGTGAGAAGAATCGAGCGGTTGACGCCACGGATGGTCAGACTGGTACTCGGTGGTGACGGGCTCGACGGCTTCGTTTTCACCGAGAGCACCGATCAGTACGTCAACGCGCTGTTCGTGCCCGAGGGCGCGGCGTACACCGCCCCGTTCGACCTCGAGGTCGCCACGGCGTGTTCGCCCGAGTTCAGGCCCGTCGGGCGGCGCTACACGATTCGCTCGTGGGACCCGGTCGAACGACTCGTCACCATCGACTTCGTGGTGCACGGCGACGTCGGCATCGCGGGCCGCTGGGCGAACCATGCCCAGGTCGGCGACATCTTGCAGTTCGTCGGCCCGCACGGCGCCTACGCTCCCGACGACACCGCGGACTGGCACCTGATGGCCGGCGACGAGAGTGCCATCCCCGCCATCGCCGCCTCCCTCGAGCGGGTTCGACCCGGGGTTCCGGTGCTCGCCGTCCTCGTGGTCGACGACGAAGCGTCCGAACTCGAGCTGGAATGCCCGGGCGACCTCCAGGTCAGTTGGGTCCATCGACATGCCGACGGCGACCCGGACGCGGTCGTGCGCGCCGTCGCACGACTCCAGTTCCCCGACGGGCGGCCCGACGTGTTCGTCCACGGCGAAGCCGGCGAGATCCGAGCGATTCGCAAGCATCTGTTGGGCGCCCGCGGCATCCCTCGTGAGGGCACGTCGATCTCGCCGTACTGGAGACGCTCGTTCACCGACGAGAAGTGGCGCGAAACCAAACGCGCATGGCTCGCGGAGGTCGAGGCCGACCTCCCGAGCACGGATCACGCGACCACTGCCTGATCGTCCGTCGCGATCTGCAAGCGTGATCGCGATGAACGCCAATCTCTTCGCGACGCTGCGCCAGGCGTACGAGCACCGACTCGACTCGACCTTCCTCCAGGTCCCGGGTCGGTCTGCCCTGACCTACCGGGACCTCGACGAACGCTCGGCCGCGTTGGCCGGTGCGCTGCGAGACCTCGGCGTGACCGTCGGCGATCGAGTGGCCGTCCAGATCGACAAGTCGCCGGATGCGGTCGCGCTGTACCTCGGCTGTCTGCGCCTCGGCGCCGTCTTCCTGCCCCTCAACACCGCGTACACGACCGCCGAGGTCCAGTACTTCGTCGATGACGCAGCCCCTGCCGTCGTCGTCGGGCGCCCCGGGACGCTCGCGGATCTGGCCGTGCCGGTCGTCCATCTCGGCACCGACCGCGACGGGGACCTGGCGGCCTCCGCCGACACGGCGGAACCATTCGACGCCGTCGCCGAACGAGGCCCGGACGACCTCGCGGCGATGCTGTACACCTCTGGCACGACCGGCCGGTCGAAGGGAGCGATGCTCACGCACGCGAACCTCGAGTCGAACGCGAGAGCACTCCACGACATCTGGCGTTTTCGACCCGACGACGTCCTGTTGCACACCCTGCCGATCTTCCATGTCCACGGGCTGTTCGTGGCGCTGCACTGCGCGATGCTCGGCGCCAACGAGGTCGTCTTCCTCCCGCGCTTCGACCTCGACGAGGTCCTCGATCACCTCTCGTCCGCCACGGTCATGATGGGCGTGCCGACGCACTACACACGGTTGCTCGACGACGACCGGTTCGACCCGTCACGATGCGCGACGATCCGGCTGTTCACGTCGGGTTCGGCACCGATGACCGCCGCGGTGCACGAGGAGTTCACCCGACGCAGCGGCAAGCAGATCCTCGAGCGGTACGGCATGACGGAGGCTGGGATGATCACCTCGAATCCCTACGACGGTGATCGCGTTCCCGGCACCGTCGGCTTCGCCCTTCCAGGCGTCGACCTCCGCGTCGCCGACGACGACGGGGCGACCGTCCCGACCGGTGCGACCGGTGTGGTCGAGATTCGCAGCCCCGGCCTGTTCGCGGGCTACTGGCAGCTCCCGGACACGACCAGCGACGCATTCCGGTCCGACGGCTGGTTCATCACCGGTGACGTCGGATCGCTCGACGCCGACGGTCGCCTGACACTCGAGGGACGGTCGAGCGACATGATCATCAGCGGTGGCTACAACATCTATCCGAAGGAGATCGAGATGGTGCTCGACGCCGTTCCCGGCATCCTCGAGACCGCGGTCATCGGCGTCCCCCACCACGACTTCGGCGAGGCAGTGGTGGCCGTGGTCGTCCGTGACGGCACCGTCACGGTCACCGACGACCAACTCGCGCAGCATCTCGAGGGCGTGCTCGCACGCTTCAAGCATCCGAAGTCCTACATCGCCGCCGACGCCCTCCCCCGCAATGCGATGTCGAAGGTGCAGAAGGCCGGCCTCCGCACCGACCACGCCACCCTGTTCGCCTGACCGACCTCAGCGCGGTCCCCCGACGCATCACCACGACCGAGACCTGCGCGAAGATGTTTCGGCGGCGCGCTGCGTCGCACAACATCAACGAGGGGACGTTCGATGGCCTACGAGACCGAACACGTGGATGCACCGCCGGTGGAGAACTGGTTGACCGATTGGGACTGGCTCGACGACCAATGGGGCGAGAACGCGATCGACATCTGGAACTCGGTACGCGAGCAGTGTCCCGTCGCGACGACCGAACGCTACGGGCGAGCGTTCATGCCGGTCACGATGGAGGCCGTCGCCGCCGTCGCCAACGACACCGAGAACTTCTCGTCGATCTGGGTGAACGTCGGCCGTCCCGACGCGGTGCGCCACCCAGCACCTCCGATCACGTCGGATCCGCCGGACCATCACGGCCACCGGCGTCTGTTGCTCCCGGCGTTCAGCCCGAAGAACGTCGCGCCGCTGGAGGAGAAGCTTCGCACGTTCTGCCGGTCACTCATCGCCGAGCTCGACGGTGCTGACACCGCCGATGCCGCCGAGCAGTACTCCCAGCACATTCCCGTCCACGGCATCTGCCTGCTGACCGGGATGTCCGAGTCCGACGGCGACCTCTTCCGCGACTGGATCTACCGCAGCTTCCAACTCGCCCCGCGCGACAACGCCATCCGCGAGACCGTGGCCCGGGAGATGTCGGAGTACGTCGATCACCTCCTGCGTGACCGCCTCGAGCACCCTCGCGACGACATGCTGACCGAGATCGCCAACGCGGTGATCGATGGCGAACCGGTCGAATGGGGCCTCAAGGTCGGCTACATCCGGCTCCTGATTCTCGCTGGCGTCGACACGACCTGGAGCGCGATCGGCTCCGGTCTGTGGCACTTCGCCCAACACCACGACGAGGTGGCCCGGCTCGTCGACGCGGACGACGGCGACATGTTGTGGAACACCGCCACCGAAGAAGTGCTGCGGTACTACGCGCCGGTCACGATGGCCCGCAAGGTGATCGGAGAGACCGAGGTCGGCGGCTGTCCCGTCCACCCTGGTGACCAGATGTTGCTCACGTTCCCTGCGGCGAACCACGACCCTGCCGCGTTCGAGCACGCCGACGTGTTCGACATCGACCGGGCGAAGAACCGTCACGTCGCCTTCGGCCTCGGCATCCACCGATGTGTCGGGTCGAACCTCGCCCGACTCGAATTGACCGTCGCGCTGCAGGAGTGGCTGCGTGCCTTCCCCAACTACGCGCTCGACCCGACGGCTCCGACGACCTGGGCGAACGGCCAGATCCGCGGTCCGCGTTCGATTCCCGTCCTGCTCGGACGCTGACCGCCCTGCCGCGGATCCGGACGGCGTCCGCTGCGGTGGAGGCCGTACCCTGACCTCATGGACAGCGCACGTTTCGTGCCCCCGGGTCGACTTCGGCGGCTGCGCGAAGAGCTGATCGACGAAGGCACCGGCATCATCGAAGCGGTCACCGACGCCGACGCCGTCCTCGACGAACTCGACTACGCGCTGCATCCTCCGCGGCACGAACGACGGCTCCCGACATACGGATCGATCGTGCACCCGACGCTCCCGCTGGAGCACTGGGGCGACGTCACCGGGCTCGACATCGAACTGCGGGCGACGACGACACGCGACGACCACGAGGTGCGCCGCTATGCCGATGGCCTGGTGAGCTGGACGGTGCGCGACGTCGACGGCGTCAGCGCGATCGCCGTGTTCGACCGGGCGGCTGGGTCCGAGCGTGACATCGTCGTGGTCGGCGAGGCGACCGGCGCCGTGATCGTGCAGCGGCGACACGACGATGGTGTGCGGGTGGTCGGGTCGTTCGGGGTCGCGCGTTGGGACCAATCGGCATGGCACATCGAGCCACCGCTGCGGTCGTGGCTCGAGCGTGCCGCCTGCGGCCTTCCCGACGACGAGAGCACGATCCTCGATCGCCTGTTGCGATTCGCCGTGCACGATCTCGGCGCTGCCGGCATCGGCGCGCTCTTCGTCCTCGGAGGTCGCCACGATGGCGCCATCGAACAGCGCCTGATCACGCCGCCGCCGCTCCGTCTCGACCGTCCGACCGATCTCGGCCCGTTGCGTCATGTCCTCGGGCAGGTCGACGGGGCGACGTTCATCGATGCCGACGGCGTGCTGCAACAGCTCGGTGTCCGGTTGATCCCGTCGCCGACTGCGGAGGGCAACGTCGCTGCAATGGGCGGCACCCGCCACACCTCGGCGCGCCGCTACAGCGCGGATGATCCCGACGCCATCGTCGTGGCCGTCAGCGAGAGCGGGCCCGTCACGATCTTCCGAGCCGGACGCATCGTCGGCCGTTCTCCGCTTGCCGACCCCGACGACTGACCACTCACCGCGTCGGTGGCCGGGACCGGGGCCTCCTTCGAGTGGGCGCGTCAGTCGGCGACGACGTCGCGGGCGACCCGAGCCAGAGTGTCGCTGACGCTGGTGCACTGACGCTCGATCGCGACGACCGCGGCCTCGAATGCTCGAGGCATCGTGCCGGTCGGGTCGGCGACCTCGGGAACCGGCTCGCGCAGGTAGGCCCCGGCGGTGCGATCGTCGGTCAGCGATGCAACCCAGTCGCGCACGGACGTCGGCGTCTGGCCGAGCGGCGCATCCGCCACTCGGTCGAGGAACTCCGGCAGCGTCATCGCCCGCGTGAACGCCGAGGGGGAGAGCGCGGCGATCTTGACGACGTGGGCGCGCTCCGCCGTGATGATCACATCGGCGCCATCGACCAGGGCCGCCGTGGTCGATCGACTCCGGTGCGCCGAGACGTCCAACCCACGGCGACGCATCGCATCGACCGCATCGTCGATTGCCGGAATGCCTTCCGGGCCGAATCCCGACGAACGAACCAACGTGGAGCCGGCACCGAGGCGGTCGGTCAACATCGACTCGATCATCGCGGCCATCATCACCGAACGCGTTCGGTTGTGGCTGCACACCGTGAGCACACGGATCGGCGCCGGCTCGGTCAACGCAGGTCCAACCCGAACATGGCGTTGAACCGCTCGTAGTACTCGGCGTCGTCCTCGACCGCTCCGAGGCCGACCCAGTCGGCGTCGGCGATGCGGTCGTGCAGCGGCGCCATCTCCGCGGCCGCCCAGCTCACCGCGTACCGCAGCTGTGGTTCCTCGGTGGTGATGGCGTGGTGGATGACATCGGCGACTTCGAACGGGTCGGTCGCGTTGGTCATGCCGGTGGCGTAGAACTGGAACATCCGTCGATAGGCCGCCTCGTAGGCGCCCGTCGTGTTCGGGGTGTCGATGTTCTTCGCGAAGATCGCCGACTTCGTCACGCCCGGTTCGATGATCGCCACGCGAATCCCGAACGGCGCGACCTCCTGGGCGAGCCCTTCGCTCAGCCCCTCGAAGGCCCACTTCGAGGTGACGTACGGCGACTGTGCGAGCGCGGCGATGCGACCGACGACCGACGTGACGTTGACGATCGTGCCGCTGCCGCGCTCGCGCATCTGCGGCAACACCGCTTGGATGCAACGAACAGCTCCACACAGGTTCACGTTCATCACCGACATGTACAGGTCTGTCGGGCACTCCTCGGTGACCGCGTTCCCCCCGACGCCCGCGTTGTTGACCAGATGGTCGACGCGCCCGGTCGCCGCGAGGAGTTCGTCGAAACCATCGCGGACCGACGCGTCGTCGGCGATGTCGAGTTCGAACAACTCGACCTCGACCCCGGCCGCATCGGCCATCGTGTTGAGCTTCTCGGCCTTCTCCTTCGACCGGACCGTTCCTGCGACCCGGTGGCCCTTCGCGGCGAGATGGATGGCGGTGGCCCGCCCGATCCCGCTGTTGGCTCCGGTCACGACACTGACCGGACGGTCATCGGGCGTTGAGTTCGTCATGCCGATGACTGTAGGCCGCGGGGTCAGCGCGTGATCGAGCGTTGGATGGCCGCGACCCAGTCGTCGGCCTCCCGCCAGCGCGCGTCGGCGTGCTCGCGGGTCGACTCGGCCTGCGCTCCGGCGGCGGGGTAGGAGCCGAGGAACTTGACGCTGCCCTGCTTGGAGTGCAGCGCCCGCATGGTGTCAGCGAGCAGT
>JBAWHL010000473.1:0-6397 GCA_049593815.1 Ilumatobacteraceae bacterium
CGTCGCCGCTTGTCGTTCGGCACGATCATCACCTTGATGTTCGAGAACCGAGACACGATGCGGCTCCAGATCCAGGAGATGGCCCGCGTCGAGAAGCTCGTGACCGACGCCGACATCCAGGTCGAACTCGACACGTACAACCCGATGATCCCCGAGCCCGGCCAACTGTGCGCCACGGTGTTCCTCGAGTTGACGAGTGACGAGCAGATGCGCGAGTGGCTGCCCAAGCTCGTCGGCATCGAGCGCTCCTTCGTGATCGTGCTGGCCAACGGCGACCGCATCGCGTCGATCACCGACGAGCAACACGCCAGCCAGCTCACGCGGGAGGAGACCACCGCCGCGGTCCACTACATCCGGTTCGAGTTCACGCCCGACCAGGTTGCAGCATTCGCCGAGGGGTCCGTCCGCATCGACATCGTCCACCCCGACTATCTCGAGGCGGTCGAACTCTCGGACCAGACACACGCCGAGTTGGTGGCTGACCTGCGCCCCTGAATCCGGGCCGGTTCGTGTCGGCAGAATTTTCACTGGCGCGACGACCGGAGTGGTTCTAGATTCTCCCTGGTCGCCGAGTTGGGTATGTATGGAATGGCTCGGTGGCGTCCAGCAACGCCCGTGGGGAGCAACCGCAGTGTCGGTACAAGAACTGAAGCCAGAACTGAAGTGGTGGGATCTCGGCGCATGTCGCGGTCTGGATGCCTCCGTCTTCTATCCAGAGGACGACGAGGGCGCCGAGATCGCCAAGGCCGTCTGTGATGGATGCGCCGTGAAGTCCACGTGTCTCGATCACGCCTTGTCGGTGCGTGAGAAGGCGGGCGTGTGGGGTGGGGCCACCGAGCGTGACCGCCGCCGCATGATCCGCCAGCGTCGCCGTCTTTCCTGACCGGACGACGCAACCAGCTTCGTCGGCGCCGCGTCGCGCCCTACGATCAACACGATGTCGACACCTGATACCGCGACCGCGTGGCCCTCGATCCTCGCCCAGCTGATGGCCGGCGCCGACCTGGACCGCGACAGCGCGAGCGAGGCGATGACCGCGATCCTCAGTGGCGACGTCACCGCGGTACAGATCGCCGGGTTCCTGGTCGCCATGCGGGCCAAGGGCGAGACCGCTGCCGAACTGTCGGGGCTGCTCGCCGGAGCGCTCGACGCAGCGACGTACGTGCCGCTCACCGACGCGGAGCGGGCGTCGAGCGTGGACATCGTCGGCACGGGCGGCGATGGATCGCACTCGATCAACGTGTCGACCATGGCCGCGTTGGTCGTCGCCGGCGCCGGCGTGCCGGTGTGCAAGCACGGCAACCGCTCGGCATCGTCCAAGTGCGGAAGCGCCGACCTGCTCGAGCTGCTCGGCGTCGTGATCGAGCAGTCCGCAGACGGTGTGGCCCGCTGTGTCCGGGAGGCGAACATCGGGTTCTGTTTCGCACCGGTCTTCCATCCGGCATTCCGGTTCGCCGGGCCGCCGCGACGGGAGCTCGGGGTTCCCACCGCCTTCAATCTTCTCGGTCCCATGGCCAACCCGGGGCGGGTGAAGCGGCAACTCATCGGTGTGGCCGACCCGCGCTTCGCCGAACCGATGATCGAAGCGCTGCAATCGCAGGGCTTGAGCCATGCGTGGGTCGTGCACGGCGGCGGCCTCGACGAACTCACGACGACCGCGACGTCGCGGGTGCTCGCGCTCGCCGACGGTGCCATCTCCGAGTTCGAGGTCGACCCGACCTCGTTCGGGCTCGCGCCGGCGACCGATGAGGATCTGCGAGGCGGTGACCCCGACCACAACGCACTCGCGATCCGCCGTGTGCTCAGTGGTGAGCACGGCCCGCATCGCGACATCGTCCTGCTCAACGCGGCGGCCGGGCTCGTGGTGGGTGGTGTGGCGGACGACATCGCTGCCGGGCTCGAGGTGGCCGCTGCGTCCATCGACGACGGGGGAGCGCAGCGCGCGCTCGATGATCTGATCCGGGTCTCGCAGGCGTCGTGACCATCGGCCCTGCGGTTCGAGTGCCGGCGTCGTCGGCGAATCTCGGTGCGGGGTTCGATGTCTTCGGCATGGCCCTGACACTGTTCGCCGACATCGGCGTCGGCGACGCGCCCGATGGTGCGCATGCCATCGATCGGCACCATCCGGCGTCGGTCGCGTACAACGCAGCGGGCGGACGTGAGCCGCTGTGGGAGCGGTCGACGATCCCGATGGGCCGAGGCCTGGGCTACAGCGGCGCGGTGCGTGTGGGCGGGGCGGTGCTGGCCGAGATGGAGCGGTATGCGGGTGCCATCGACGATCTGTCACCGCTGGCGGATCGCGTCGTGACCGCGACCGCTGCGCTCGAGGGTCACGGCGACAACGTCGCAGCGTCGATGTACGGGGGCGTGGTCGCCTGGATCGACGGGACGACACGTTCGCTCCGTGTCGGCCCGAACCTGCAGCAGGCCGAGGTCGTGGTGTGGATTCCCGACACGACCACGTCGACGGACCGTTCGCGTGCCGCGCTGTCCGATGTCGTCCAGCGAGCTGACGTCGTCCACAATCTCGGCCGAGCGGTCCAGCTGGCGCTGGCGATCGAACACGACGACCCCGAGATGCTCGTGGGGGCGACCTCGGACCGCATCCACCAGGCGGTCCGTCTCGCCGCCGTGCCCGGTGCCGAGGATGCGCTCGCCGCGGGGGTCGCCCACGGCGCCTGGAGTGGTTGGTTGTCGGGAAGTGGCCCGACCGTGGCATTCATGTGCCCGTCGGATGCCGTCGCCGCGGTGGTGGCCGCTCTGCCGCCGACGGGTCACACCAAGACGCTCCGCATCGCTCCGGCCGGCGCCCGCGTCCTGTCGGCCCCGTAGCCGGGGCCGCGCGCTGGCCTCACGCCACGCGGGTGGCGAGCGCGGCGAGGTCGGGCAGACGGTCGCCGATGGGGAAGGTCCACGTCCCGGTGCAGTGGACGCTGAGCCGATCGGCTCGCTTGTCGAAGAAGCGCGCCAGGCACAGCGTCTCGTCGATGTGCTCACGAGGAAGGACGGCCGCGGTGGTCGCCTCGGGTGGATCGATCGGAAGGGCACGGCTCACGGAACCGCTGCGGGTCGCGTCGAGCAGGCGGCCGCGGTCGAGCACCCACGTCGAGTCGCCGAGGGTGACCTCGGCGCGTTCGGCAGACCGCAGGGCGTCGACGAGCAGGTGGCGTCGTGTCGCCCCGACGAGTGCGGTGATCCGGTCGCGGGTCGCGGCGGCCTCCTCGAAGCGTTGCTGGGCGGCGAGCGTCATCATCTTGTCGCGCAGCCGGTCGACCACGCCGCGCGGGTCGCCGGACAGCGCGCGAGCGGCGAGGTCGACGGCGGCCGCGTAGTCACCGGGGTCGGCGGTTCCGGCGCACGGGCAGATCGCGACGCCGAGCTGGGCTGCGCTGCAGACGGTGGCGTCAGCGGGCGGGACGAACCCACGACCGATGCGCGTGGTGCATCGTCGCAAGGGGACCGCCGACTGGATCGCCTCGACGACGATCGCCGCCATCGTCCGCGACGGCAACGGCCCGAGATGGAGCCCCTTGACCGACGGGTTCTTCACCACGGTGAGGCGTGGCCATGCGGTGTCGACGTCGAGCTTGACGTAGCAGTACTTGTCGACGCGGGTCCCGGCGCGGTTGTATCGGGGGAGGAGCCGGCCGATGAGGCGGCTCTCGAGCACTTCGGCGGTGAGCGCGTCGGGCAGTTCGATGTGGTTGACCGACTGGGTCTCGCGCAGCATCGGACCGATCTTTCGACGGTCGTCGCTGCCGAAGTACGACCGGACGCGTTGGCGGAGATTGGTCGCCTTGCCGACGTACAGCACTTCGTCGCGCTGGCCGCGGAACATGTAGACGCCGGGCCCGCGCGGCAGATCGGCGGTCATCTTCAGCTTGGCTGCCTGCGGGTGGCCGGCGAGCTTCGACAACGCGACGAGGTCGTCGAGGCCGAGGACCCCGAGCCCGGAGGCCCGCTCGATGAGCAGGTGGAGCAGGTCAGCGGTCGCCAGGGCGTCGTCGAGGGCGCGGTGGCTGGGGCGGTGCTCGAGCCGGAACCTCGACGCGAGCGTGCCCAGCTTGCAGTCGGGGACCTCGTCGCGTACGAGCCGTCGGGCGAGCGCGACGGTGTCGACGACGGTGCCCGACAGGGGTGTGCGTCCGTCGCGCTCGAACGCAGCGCGTAGGAAGCCGACGTCGAAACCGACGTTGTGGCCCACGATGACGGCGTCGCCGATGAAGTCGATCAGCGACGGCAGCACCGACTCGATCCGGGGTGCGGTCGCCACGAGCGAGTCGGAGAGCCCGGTGAGCATCGTGATCTGCGGTGGGATGGCCCGACCGGGGTTGACCAGGGTCTGGAAGGTGCCGAGCGTTTCGCCTGCGCGGACCTTGATCGCGCCGATCTCGGTGATCGTGTCGTCGTTGCGGTTGCCGCCGGTGGTCTCGAGGTCGAGCACACAGAAGACCACGTCGTGCAGCGGCACGCCCAGGTCGTCGAACGAGCGCTGCATCATCGAACGGACGACCATGTCGTGCATGTGAACACGAACGAGCGTTCCCTGTCAAGAACGTGCGTTCGTGAACTATCGTGAACCCATGTCCGAGACGATCGAACTGGAGCATCGCGATCTGCGCAGCGCCATCGAGTTCGCCGTGGCCATGGCCGAGGAACTCGGCAAGCGAAAGCGCAGCATCCCGGTCCCGCGCGAGCTGCGCTCGCAGGTCGGCAAGGCGCGGATTCCCAACAGCGCCCTCGGCCGACTCCGACGTGCGATCGAGGCCGATCCGGACTTCCGCGCCGCGGTCGGTGCCGGTGCGATTCCCGAGCTCGTCGACCCCGTCGGGGCCCTCTGGCTGCAGCAGCCCGACGGCTGGGAAGTCACGGCCCACCAGCTGATCGCCGAGTCACGCGCCGAGGCCGACGAAGCCGATCTGCGGGTGGCGCTGCGACGGACCGAGAAGCGCCAGCGGGCCGCCGAGCAGGTGGCCGTACGCGCGCGCGTCGACCTGGCGGCACAGCAGGCCACGATCGACACGTTGCGGTCCGAGGTCGACGTCCTGCGGGCCGAAGCGATCAAGGCCGACGACGAGATCGCCGCCCTGCGTGCCGAACTGATCGACGTCCGCATCGAGGCTCGTCACGCCCGCGACCGTGAAGCATCGGCCAAGGCGAGACTCGATGCCGAGATCGCCTCGACGGGTGCCGCCGAGCCAGCGCCCGTGGTCGCCGAACCCGAACCCGTCGCGCCGACACCGTCCGTCGATCTCGCGGAACTGGCGGAACTCGCTCGCGTGGCTCGGGAGGTCGCGGAACGAGCGGACGCGCTCCTGGCCCCGACGGCGGAGCCCGAGCCGGCTGGTGAGTCCCGGCGTCACGAACGACGCCGTCCGCTCGCCCTGCCGGGCGGTGTGATCGCGAGCTCCAGCGAGGCCGCGGAGTTCTTGATGCGCTCCGACGCTGCGGTGCTCGTCGACGGGTACAACGTCGCCAAGCTCGGCTGGCCGAGCCGCTCCCTGGAGGACCAGCGCACCCATCTCCTCGATGCACTCGGCAACGTGGCACGGCGGTTCGGTACCGACATCTGCGTCGTCTTCGACGGATCGAGCATCGTGGGGGCCCACACCGCCCGGCGACGGCTGCTCCGCGTGGTCTACTCGCCCGAGGGGGTCATCGCGGACGACGTCATCCGTGACGAGGTTCGCCGTCTGCCCGTCTCCCGCTCGGTCGTGGTCGCCACGAGCGACGCGGAGATCGTCGCCGATGTGCGAGCGCTCGGCGCCAACGTCGTCCCGAGCAACGCGTTGTTCGCCATCCTCTGACGGGTCTCGCCAAGTCTGTGACAGGCCCGTGCGCATGATGTCGACATGGAAGACGAAACAGGGTTCACAGGCTTCACAGGGTTCGCGGTCGAATGCGGAACATGCGTGGCGACGGGCACCACGGCGTGCGCCGATTGTGTCGTCGCACATCTGATCGCCAACGACGACGGCCCGATCGAGTACGTCCCCGTCGAGATCGCCCGACCGATCTCGGCGAGCGACCGCGCGATCGGCCTCTTCGAGCAGGCCGGTCTGCTCGACGATCCCGTCCAGTTCGTCACGGTGGCCGAGTTCGAACGGGGGCTCGCGGCGTCGGTGGGCGCCTGAGCACCCCGTTAGCGTTCCGGTGTGCGCCGCCCCGACCCGCTCCCGACGATCGGCGAGATTCGCGACGTGCTGGCCGAGTCCGGCATCACGCATGTGGGTGTCACCGACGCCGACGTGCTCGTCGAGGCCCGGCAGGCGCTCCACGAGCGGCGAGACGCAGGGCTCCACGGCGACATGGGGTTCACGTACCGCAACCCCGACCGGTCGACCGATCCGGTGCGGGCAGTGGCCAACGCACGGTCGGTCATCGTCGCTGCCCGGCC
>JBAWHL010000474.1:0-1550 GCA_049593815.1 Ilumatobacteraceae bacterium
GCGATCGCCATGTTGGTCGTGGCGGCCTGGGCGTTGCGCGTGAGTCGACGGGGACCCGTGGCGGCCGTCGAGCCCGCCGCTGTCACGATCGGGACCGATCGCTGACATGGCTCGTCCGACGCAGCGCGCCCTCGTGCTCGACGCGCTCCAGGACCTGATCGTCGAGGCCGGGGCCGGCAATGTCACCCTCGACGCGGTGGCCGCTCGTGCCGGTGTCTCCAAGGGTGGCCTGCTCTACCACTTCCCGTCGAAGTCCGACCTCTTCGCTGGGCTCGTCGAACGCCTCGCCGACGAGATCGACGAGCTCATCGGCGAGGCTCCGACCGATCCCGCCGAGCTCGTCCACTGGTACATCAGCGCAGCGGCCGACGTCGTGGACGGCGAGAAGACCCTCTGGCTCGCCCTGTTCGCGGCGACCGACGCCGTCGGGGACGACATCGCCGCGCTGCTGCATGGTCTGTTCGCCCGGTACTCGGCGCCGTTGGCAGCCCTGCCTCCGGTGCTCGGCGAACACGTACGCCTCGTGGGTGACGGCGTCTACTTCAACGCCCTCGTCGGTGGACCGGCCCCCACCACCGACCACCTCGCTCAGATCACCGATGTGCTCGTACGCGGCCTTTCGCCGCCACTCGATCCCGAGCCGTGAGCGGAGCGAGACCGACTAGGAGTAGCCGATCGGCGTGGGGTCGGCCATCGACGGGCTGCGGTACCGGCCACGTCGTTGCTGGATGACGCGCACGGCGAATCGTGGGTTGAGGATCACGTATCGCCGCCAGAGGCGGCGGGGGCTGCGGATCAGCCGTTGCAGCCATTGCAGACCGGCGCGCTGCACCCAGGCCGGTGGTTCCGTGGCGAGACCGGCGTGGAAGTCGAATGCCGCGCCGACGGCCAGGCACGGCATCGAGAGGCGTTCGGCGTTCTCGTGGACGAAGACCTCCTGGCGTGGGCAGCCGAGCCCGACGAAGCAGATCGCGGCGCCCGAGGTGCGGACGCGCTGGGCGATCTCGTCGAGCTGTTCGGTCGTCGCCGTCGTGAACGTCGACGGACTCGTCCCGGCGATGTCGATCCCGGGGACGAGCGTGGGGAGCCGTCGTTCGAGGTGCTCGAGCGTGTCCGCAGTGCTGCCGTAGAAGTACACGCTCAGGCCCTGCTCGACAGCCGCACGGCACACCGCGAGCGTCAGGTCGGGGCCGTACACGCGGTCGGCCAAGTGGGTGTTGTGCAGCCAGTTCATCGCCCAACGGACGGGCTGGCCATCGGGCGTCACGAGGTCGAAGGAGTTCAGCCGGGTGAGGTGCTCCGCGTCGTCGACGCCGGTCATCACCCCGTGCACGGCCAGTGCCGAGACCCGATAGGGCTGCTTGGCCGTCGCCGCGTCGATGATCCGGCCGACGGCGGCGTCGTAGTCGACGGCGTCGACCCGGACGCCGATGACGTCGACCTTGCCTCGATCGATCAAGCCGGCTTCCAGCGGTCGCTGTTGGCGGTGTGCATCTCTTCGAGGATGGCGCGCACGTCGTAGGTGAGTTCCCATCCCGGGTAGTGGTCGG
>JBAWHL010000475.1:0-1754 GCA_049593815.1 Ilumatobacteraceae bacterium
TCTTCCGGCAGTCGGGTGACGACATCGAGTTGGCCGCGTCGTTGCGCGAGCGCGGGTTCGCGGAGGTGTTCGGCGGGTCGTTGAAGGACGCGGAGTGGCTGCTCGGCGAGGCCGAGGCGCTGTCGGACCGTCTCGGTGACGGTCGCGGTCGTGCGTGGGTGCGACAGCACCAGGCGTGGTCGGCGTTCCTGTCAGGTGACACGGAGCTGGCGGAGACGCGCTTGATGGCGGCGGCGGAGGAGTTCGATCTGCTCGGTGACCGTGCGGGTCGCGGGTGGGCGCTCGGCCTGCTCGCCTATGTCAGGTTCTTCCAGCGCCGATTCGAGGAGTCCGAGGAGCTGGCGGTCAAGGTCCGTGCGGAGTCCGTCGAGTTGGGCGATCGCTGGGCACCGGCGATGATGGACTCGTTGATCGCCTCGATCCGATTGTGGACGACGAGGTTCTCCGAGGCCGAGGAACTGTCGCGCAAGGCGCTGACCGGGTTCCGTGAGCTCAACGATCGCTTCGGTGTCGTGCAGGCGCTCGGACCCCGGTTGCGTGCGTTGATCGCCCTGGGGCGGTTGCACGAAGCCGAGCGCGGGCTGGAAGAAGCACTGACGATGAGCGAGTCGTACGGCAACCTCTCGTTCCCGGCGGTCACGGCGGCAGGCGCGGCGGTGCATCTCGGGTTGGGCGTGCGCGGTGTCAGCATCGCCGAACTCGCGGTGGAACGCGGCACGCGGATGGGCGCCGAGGGCAGCGAGTCGAGCGTGACGTTGGCGTTGGCGCTGTGTCAGGCAGGTCGTGCCGACGACGCGCTCGCCATTCTGGAGGGGATCGAACGGGACTTCCCCTATGCGGCCGCCGTCACTGCGCTGGCAAGCGCACTCACCGGCGATGCGGCCGCGTCGATCGAGCTCGCTGCCGGGGTCAGCGATGAGGTGGG
This sequence comes from Ilumatobacteraceae bacterium, assembly GCA_049593815.1. GTDB lineage: Bacteria > Actinomycetota > Acidimicrobiia > Acidimicrobiales > Ilumatobacteraceae > Sva-07. Next base: position 926 of record JBAWHL010000475.1, read on the forward strand.
GGCCACGTACCTCGACGTCGTGATCGCCGCAATCGCTGCCGCCGCGAGCGAGGGGCGCCTCGGCATCCACGACGCGGCGCGGGCTCGGCTCGACAGTGCCAAGGCAGTCGCTGCCGATGCCGGCGACGTCGTCGCCAAGGAACTGGTCGCCGCCATGTCTGCCGGGATGGTGGGCGAAGGTCCCGTCGCCGATCGGTACGAGCTCGCCGTCGGATGGCGGACCGTCGTCGACGGCCTCATCGAGATGGCCGGGATGACCCCGGTGCTCTCAGAGGAATGAGCGATGTCGATGGATCCGTGCCGGCTGCGACCGGGCTGATCGTCGGACGGTTCGATCCGCCGCACCTCGGCCATTCGTACATGATCGGCTGGGCTGCCGAGCGGTGCGAGCGCCTCGTGGTGTTCGTCAACAGCTCGGCCGCACGTGACACCGCACCGGGCGACCTTCGAGCAGCGTGGTTGGCGGAGCTGCACCCCGATGTCGTGGTGATCGAGGTGCGACACCAACTCGGCACCGACTTCGACGACGAGGAGCTGTGGGCCGAGTGGATGGCGTTGTTCACGTCACGGTGGCCCCACGACGACGGCCCCCACGTCGTGTTCTCCTCCGACGAGTACGTCGTGGAGTTGGCTCGTCGCTTCGGTGCCGATCATGCCGTCGTCGACGCCGACCGCGTCACGGTGCCGATCTCGGCCACCCAGATTCGCGACGACCCCGCCGCGCACCTCGATCGGCTCGCGCCCCCCGTTCGCGCCTGGATCGAAGCCAACTGGCTCTAACCAGGCCCCACACCCGCCGCCACTCGACCAGCGAGCCCCACCCGTCATC
>JBAWHL010000476.1:0-6034 GCA_049593815.1 Ilumatobacteraceae bacterium
CCCCCGGCATGGTGGACGCAGCGCAAGCAGGCTCGATTCGCGACCAGTTCGTCAACGTGTCCGACATCGTCCCGACGATCTACGAGCTCGTCGGTGTCACGCCGCCCGCGGTCCACCGGGGCATCGAGCAACTCCCCGTGACCGGGCACTCGTTCGCGTCGGTGCTGACCGATCCGGCAGCGCCCGCCACCAACACCCTGCAATACTTCGAGATGGGTGGCAGCCGTGGACTCGTCGCGGGCGACTGGAAGGCGGTCTGCAAGCACGACAAGGGCGCCGACTACGACACCGAGCCGTGGGAGCTCTACCACCTCGCCGAGGACTGGTCGGAGTGCAACGACCTCGCCGAACGCGAGCCGGAACGGCTCGCCGACATGATCGAGATGTGGTGGGCCGAGGCCGAACGGCATGGCGTGCTCCCACTCGACGACCGGATGATCGAGCTGTTCGGCGCGCGTTTCCGGCCGAACTCGCCGCACCCGCCGGACCGTCGGTACGTGTATCGGCCACCGATGTCGCCGCTGCCGGGACAGGCGTCGGCCGCGATCGGCGGACGCGCCTTCGATCTCACCGCGACCATCACTCGTGAGACGGGCCAGGAGGGCGTGCTGTTCGCCACCGGAACCGCCAACTCCGGCGTGTCGGTCTTCATCCAGAACGACCGGCTCGTCGTGGACTACAACGCGTTCGACGACCACACGGTGCTCGAATCGGACCTCGCGGTCCCGACCGGCGACGTGACCCTCGTGGCGAAGGTTCGACGAGGTGACGGCATGGCCGGTTCGATGTCCGTCGAGGTCGACGGCGCCCCCGCCGGCTCGGTCGACCTGTCGCTGTTGATGCGAATGATGTCGTCCGTCGGTCCCAGCGTCGGCTACGACCACGGTTCCGCGGTCTCCGAACGCTACGCGGCACCGTTCCCGTTCGCCGGGACGTTGCACGAGGTGGTCATCCAACTCCGTTCACCACAGGACCTCGCCGCGGAGGCCGCCGCGGCGCACGCAGAGATGAGCCGCCAGTGATCGCCATCACCCTGCTGGGCACCGGAAGTCCGATGCCGAGCCCCGATCGTGCGGGTCCCGCCACACTCGTCTCGCACGGAGACGAGCATCACCTCGTCGACGCCGGTCGAGGTGTGCTGATGCGTCTCGCGGCTGTCGGACTGGGCGCACCGAACCTGACGTCCGTGCTGCTCACCCATCTGCACAGTGACCACATCACGGACCTCAACGACGTGATCACCACGCGCTGGGTGATGTCGTTCGAGCCGACGCCGCTCACCATCGTCGGTCCCGTCGGCACCGCGGCGGTGGTCGGCCACATCATGGCGTCGCTCGAACCCGACATGGGCTACCGGATCGCGCACCACGACGACCTCGAGGCACCGCCGCAGGTCGACGTCATCGAGGTCACCAGCGGGCCGGTCGAGATTCCTGGCGCGAGCGGGGCCATGTCGATCCGTTGCGCGCCGACCGACCACAAGCCGGTCGATCCGACCGTGGGGTTCAGGTTCGACGCCGACGGGGCGTCGGTCGTGGCCGCGGGCGACACCGTGCCGTGCGCGGGACTCGACGCGTTGTGTGCGGGCGCCGACGCTCTCGTCCACACGGTGATCCGCAAGGACATCATCGCCAACCTGCCGATCCAGCGCATCAAGGACACCCTGGACTACCACTCCTCCCCCGAGGAGGCCGCACAGACCGCCGCCCGCAACGGTGTCGGGACGCTCGTGCTCACCCACTACGTGCCCGCGATCCCGACCGGCGACCCCGGCGACGACTGGCGAGCACTGACCACCGAACACTTCACCGGCGTCGTCGAAATCGGCGACGACCTCCACCGCATCGAGATTGGATCCTGAGACCATGAAGACCCTCCGCACGCCCGACGAACGATTCACCGACCTGCCCGACTACCCGTTCGAGCCGCAGTACGCCGAGATCCCCGACGGTGACGGCGGCACGCTGCGCGTCCACTACCTCGACGAGGGTCCGAGCGACGCTGCCCCGATCCTGCTGATGCACGGCGAGCCCTCCTGGAGCTACCTCTACCGCAAGATGATCCCGTTGCTCGTCGACGCCGGACATCGCGTGATCGCACCCGACCTCGTCGGCTTCGGCAAGAGCGACAAGCCGACCGAGATGAGCGACTACACCTACGCCCGCCACGTCGAGTGGATGGAATCGCTCCTCATCGATCGGCTCGACCTGACGGATGCAACGTTCTTCGGCCAGGACTGGGGCGGTCTCGTCGGCCTCCGCGTCGTCACCGCCCACCCCGACCGGTTCGCCCGGATCGTCATCGGCAACACCGGCCTGCCCACCGGCGACGGGCCGATGAGCGATGCGTTCATGGCGTGGCAGAAGTTCTCTCAGGAGACACCGAAGTTCGACGTCGGGTTCCTGGTCGGCAGCGCGACCGTCAGCGACCTGAGCGACGCCGAGATCGCCGCGTACGACGCACCGTTCCCGGACGACTCGTACAAGGCCGGGGCACGCATCTTCCCGACGCTCGTGCCGACCAGCCCCGATGACCCCGCTGCCGAGGCGAACCGGGCAGGTTGGAAGGTGCTGGAGGCATGGGACAAGCCCCTGATCACGTGCTTCAGCGACAGCGACCCAGTCACCGCCGGGGGCGATGCCATCTTCCAGCGGCGGGTTCCCGGCGCGGCCGGCCAGCCGCACACCACCGTTGCCGGAGGCGGACACTTCTTCCAGGAGGACGTGAGCGCCGAGCTCTCCAAGATCCTCATCGACGCCATCGGCTGAGCACCCGACCCGCGTCTTCGGCCGCTGCCGACACGAACGCCGACACGAACGCCAACACCAACGTCAAGGAGCCCACATGAGCACCGCCGCACCCCGCTATGGCCAGGTCGACCGGGAGTATGGCATGCGGTTGGCCACGACGCCGCCGGCCGAGGACGGCCCGGTGTGGATGGTCAACCTCATGAAGTACCGGGATGTCGCCGAGTACGCGGATGGGCGCGAGACCTCCTTCAGTGGTCGCGAGGCCGACGACGAGTACTCCCCCATCGAGTCGCTGACGGCCGTCGGGGCGACCCCGGTGTTCTTCGGTGATGTCGATCAGCAACTGCTCGGCGACAGCCCCACGTGGGACCGCATCGGGGTGGTCCGGTATCCGACACGCAGGTCGTTCATCGAGATGCAGTCACGACCGGAATTCCAGGCGTCCCACGAACACAAAGACGCCGGAATGGAGCAGACGATCGTCATCGGGTGCCAGCCGATGGCCCACCCGACCGCACCCGACGGTCTCGTGCCGGTCGACTGGGCCGACGTTGCGCACCCGCCGACCGACGAGGACGGCCCGGTGATGGTGCTCCACGTGATTCGTTTCGAGGATGCTGCCGCTGCCCACGAGACGCCGACGGCGATGGAGGCCTACCAGTCCACTGCGGCGGTCTCGGGTCTGCGACACGGCGTTCAGATCGCAGGATGGTTCGCCGCCGAGGGCACGATCATCGGCGACGGTCGTGCGTGGCATCAGGTGCGGTTCAACTCGTTCCCCAGCAAGCGTGCGTTCATGGCCGTCGCCACCGACCCAGCCCGGCTCGAAGCTCAGCAGCAACACCGGGAGACGGCGATCGCCGACACGTACACGATGATCGTGCGCCCGACCCTCGACCTGATTGCCGTCTCGATCGAGGAATAGCTCGCCTCGCTCACGTCGGCGTACGTCAACTGCTTCGAGTTCCAGAATCATGCATCGGTCGCGCAGCGAGGGTCGCACCACCGACGCTCCCCCATCGACTCGACTACGGGGTCCGTGGAGTCGGGGAACGGTGTCCCCAGAAGCTCGGCTGGGTGATCTCGGTGACGGTCCACGTGGCCTCGTCGACGAGGAGGCCACCACATCCGAATTCGACGTCGAATCCAGAGGGCGAGCGGCTGTAAAAGGACACCATCTGATCATTGGTGTGCTTGCCGAGCGTCATCGAGATCGGCGTGTCCGCATCCAGGTGACGATCGAAGGTGCGGCCGACGTCGTCGAGTGTCCGAGCCTCGACCATGAAGTGGTACAGCGCAGCTTCCGATGCCGGGACGAGGGCGAGGCTGTGGTGGCGCTGATTGCAGCGGAGGAAGACGACGTCCTCGTCGTCGGGCCGCCAGTAGTCGCTGACCCGGAAGCCGAGCAGGCGAGTGTAGAACTCGACCGAATCTTCGAGTGCGGGTGTGCCCAGCACGATGTGGCCCATGCCCTGGGCCCCGGTCGTGAACCCGCTCACGCCGGTCGGCGACACGAACGGCTGATGGTCGAGGATCGGTCCGTGGAACAACTCGAGCGTGAAGCCACCAGGGTCGGTCACACGTACCAGGCCGCGGACGCGACGATGCTCGCACTCGTCGGCGGACCGAACATCGGTGTCGAGTCCGGCAGCCGTCAGTTCCGCGACCGCCGAATCGAGCGCATCGGAGTCCGGCAACTCCCATCCGGCTAACGCCAACCCGCCGGCACCCTTGCCAACGAGCACCCGGTACGGCCGCTCGTCGAATCGCATCCGGAGCCCGACGTCGTCCTCGGACACCATCGCGCCCATCATTTCGCCGTACGGCCGCCACTCGCCGACGTTGTCGGCGGTGATTCCGATGTAGGCAAGACCTCGAATGTCCATCTGCTTCTCCCTCGCGTTGGTTCCTGTGTCGAGCATGAAGGTCGCCATCGGCCGCTGCAAGGTGAGATGGAGCGCGGAGATGGTAAGAATCGGACATGGTCGATGTCGTCCCGGTTCGCTACCGCCCGCCCGACGACGACTATCGGCTCGACGTCGAACTGGTCGGGGCCGCCGAGCTACGAGCCAGGGTCGCGTCGGATCCGAACCGTGGCGTCGAGCGAATCGATTTCCAGTGCTTCATCTACGTCCACTCCGGGTCCTACACCCACGTCGTCGACTTCGAGACCCACGAACTGGTGGCTCGTTCATGCCTGATGATCTCACCCGGCCAGGTCCACCGCTTCGGACCGCCGAGCGACTGGGTCGGGTGGATGCTGATCGTCGACGGACACCTCATCTCCGACGACACGCGAGGACTGCCAGCACATGTACGCCTCGATCAGGAAGGCGCCGGCGCTGTCTGTGAGCTCCTCGAACGGATGGAAGCAGACGCGAGGTCGTCCGTGGATCGGCAGCCGCTCATGCAGCTCCTCCTCCTCCAGACGGCCGTGCTCATCGGTCGACTCGCGCTCGGCGACAACGCCGCGAGTGCACGTCGTCTCGTCGACCCAACACTGCTGGCGCGGTACCGCGACTACTGCGCGGCCGTCGACATCGGGTATCGAGACGGGCACCTGGTCGCCGCCTACGCACGCGGACTCGGCTGTTCGACGAGATCACTCAATCGAGCATGCCGCGCGATTGCAGATGTCTCTGCCAAGGATGTCATCGTCGCCCGCGTCGTGCTCGAGGCGAAGCGACGCCTCGCGCTCGCCGACGACACGGTCGCGGCGATCAGCCGGCAGCTCGGCTTCGACGAGGCAACCAATTTCGTGAAGTACTTCCGCCGCGAGACCGGCACGACGCCAACAGCGTTCAGGGCCTCGGTTCACCAGCCCGATTCGTAGCGACACGTGGCCGTGGGCAGTCGCCAGCGGGAGGGCCCGCCAGAACGCTGCCCTCCGCTCGGCCCCCATGTCCGGTCGCGTTGCATCGGGCCAATCGAATCTCAGCGGGTGGAAATGGCGAGGTCGATCCGTGCGTCGCCCGGCTCCCGATGCGGCACCCGATGAGCCGCTCGACAGGTCACGAGCATCGACACCTCGCGGGTCAGCGGCACCCGGGTCAGAGCTGAACACCGAACCACCACACCCCACCACACCGGAAGTCTCCTCCACCATCCGGAACGGTCGTCACATCAACTGTGTGACACCCCTTCTCTACGGTTGTCCGTATGGGGATCGGGGTGGTCGTCGAGCGGGTTCGTCGGGTCGACACAGCTCGTGCGGTGCCGGGTTCGCCGGCGTCGATCGAGTCGGCGTTGGCCGACGTTCGGTCGATCCGGGCCTGGTTGGATTC